>JAUQXU010000384.1 GCA_030837935.1 Candidatus Brocadia sp. | reverse complement strand
AAGATTTGGCGCTACACGGTGGGGAATTATTGGATCAATAGCTGGCACAGGCGTTGGATTTTACATGGGCGGTCCTATCGGGTTAATATTAGGACCGATTGTTGGTACGATTATTTTTGAAATTATTGGTGGGAAAGATTACGCGGGGGCTTTAAAGTCAGGCTTGGGTAATTTTGTTGGTTTCATGGGCGGGTCAGTAATAAAAATAATCATCGGTCTCGCTATGATTTCTACATTTATCTGGAAGATATTTGTCGGTTAAAAGTTCGGAAGCAGGATATATTAAACGAATAGTATCGTATAGAAATGAAAAAGGAACAAAAGCCGGATAAATTTAAAAAACAGAAAACGATAGTTTCAATCGTAACTCCTTTTGGTGAAGGCGGTATTGGCAAGATTATTGTGTCTGGCCCGGACGCGTTGAGTATCGTTAACACGGTATTTCAAGGGAAAGGAATTGCCGACCTTCGCGAAGTGGCAAGCCATAAGCTCTATTATGGACATATCCACCACAGAGGGCAGCGGATAGATGAAGTTATTTTACATATCATGAAACAAAGAGACAGTTTTACCGGAAACGACGGGGTAGAGGTAAATTGCCACGGCGGCATTCGTGTTCTGATGTCTATTTACGAATGCTTAGAATCCACGGGTGCAGAGGGCGCTCCGTGGAATTCATTGCTATCACAGTCCCTTGAAAACAACAAAATAGATATTATCCAAAAAGAAGCGCTTCAGGAGATTGTCCAGGCACGGACAAAATTAGGCGTAAAGGTCTTGTTGGATCAATATGCAGGGGCATTATCAGCAGCGTTAAGAAAAGGACTGGAAATCACCGAAGGGATCAGGCAGTCTTTAAATCATAATGAATCTTATCATAATGCCATAGTTAATCCTGACCCTCTCCCATCAAGGGGAGGATCATCCAATAATTTATCGCACCCATCCCTATCAAGGGAAAGGGAATTGGACAATCAATCGCCAAACACAATCCCCTCACCTCATGAGAGGAGGCCGGGCGGAGGTAACCGATTAGATGAAAACGATGCATCAGTTTCTGCCCTTGCAGATCATATCAATAACTTATTAAAAACGGCTTCTTTTGGCATGGCATTGACCACACCACAGGTGTTGGTGATTTTGGGTAAACCGAATGTGGGCAAATCGACCATCATTAATGCTATCCTTGGGGAAGAGCGCATGCTTGTGCATCACGAACCTGGAACGACACGGGATTATGTGAGTGAGTTTATTGCCGTTGAGGGCATTCCCTTTGAACTCGTTGATACGGCAGGCATGCGGAATACGAACGATATGCTAGAGGCTATGAGTATTGAGATGACACAGGAACAACTTCACCGCGCTGATAAGGTTTTTGCAGTGTTCGATAACTCCAGGCCTTTTGATCGTGAAGACGAAGTGATTTTGGATGCCTTAAATTCATGGTTGACTTCGAAAATCTCTGGAGATTTACCACAAAAAGCAAGCACATCTTCGGTAATACCTGTCATTAATAAATGCGACCTGCCTGTAAAATTGGACAGATTAAGAATTGAAACCGCCTTTCAGCAGCCTATATGCAGTTTATCAGCCTTGAATAAGGAAGGGTTTGATGATTTAAACAAGAGGCTTGTACAGGAATTTGATACAGCATACAAACCCATGAGACCCGTGGTTTTTAATGAAAGGCAGTATCTTTTATTGGCAGAAGCTGATGTTTTGTTGAAGCAAGCAAAAGAGTGCTTGATCACAAAAAACAAGACGAGCAAGATACTTCCCGTGATTGATAAATTGCAGGGTATTTTTACTGCATGCTTAAAAGGGTCTCAATAGATCAAAATATTTATTACAAATTTCTCCAGCATTATATTTGGATTTCCAGAAAGAGCACGAGACACTATACCCACACAGATCCATTTCTGTTATATTTCGTGGCTATCGGTGGTGAATTGCTATGGCGGGTTTTTCTTTTAGAAGCGGCCAATGCAACGCCTCTCGTAATTGGACATAGCTTTCCGCACACCGTCGGGCCAGATTCCTTACTCTTCCAATATAACCAGTACGTTGCGTGACACCGATAACGCCACGGGCATCCAGCATATTAAAGGCATGTGAACACTTTAAGACATAATCATAGGCAGGCAGTACCAGGTCTTCTTTTAAGAGTCGCTGGCATTCCTTTTCATATGCATCAAAAAATTGGAAAAGCATGGTAGTGTCTGCTACTTTAAAATTATATGTGGAGAATTGAACTTCGTCCTGTTTATGAATGTCTCCGTATGTATAGCCTTTTACCCATTCAAGGTCGAAAACGGATTCTTTTTCCTGGATGAACATAGCGATGCGTTCAAGTCCATAGGTAAGTTCCAGGGTAATGGGTTCGAGTTCAAACCCGCCTACTTGCTGGAAATAAGTAAACTGAGTAACCTCCATTCCATCCAGCCACACCTCCCACCCAAGACCAGTAGCGCCAAGGGTAGGCGATTCCCAGTCGTCTTCGACAAACCGTACATCGTGCTTCACGAGGTCGATACCCAAAAATCTTAAACTATTCAAATAAATATCCTGTGCATCATCAGGTGCAGGTTTTATAATTACCTGGAATTGGTAGTAATGTTGCAATCTATTGGGATTTTCACCGTATCTGCCATCGGTTGGCCTTCGGGAAGGTTCCACATAGGCACACCTCCATGGTTCAGGACCTAAGGCCCTGAGAAATGTTGCAGGGTTAAAGGTTCCTGCCCCTTTTTCAATATCGTAGGGCTGCCATATCACACAACCATAATTGGCCCAATAATTTTGTAGTTTTAGGATAATTTCCTGAAAAGTCATGATAATCCCGGCAAAAAAATCTTATAATAGGCGCTTAGCAAAAATTATAACGCCGACCTCTTATGGCCGGCATTTTTGGCTGAGTATTGTATGCTAAAATTGCGACTGGAGTCTATCATGATGTAACTACCGTGTCAAGCATGAATCACACATCATTTTGAGCTGAAATTCCTTAACATTTTTACTGTAGAGCGAAGAGACTCTTCGCTCTACAACTACATCTTTGAAATTCCTTACCATGAACTTATATTGACAATATATTACAGATTTGTTATTTTTAAGTTTTGCTTTACCTGCGAAGATAAGAAAATAAACAGAATACGGGTTCATTTAATTCAGGAGAAAGGTATGACCGAACAAATTAAACACGAAGAGAGTTTTGAGTTTCAAGCGGAGATAAAGAAGTTACTGAACATCCTTTCCCATTCCCTTTACACACACAAGGAGGTCTTCTTACGGGAGCTTATTTCAAACGCATCCGACGCCTTGACCAAGATGAAATTTCACTCCCTTACCAATACGGATTATGAAGGGAAAGACATCCCCTTTGAAATTAACATAGATGGTGACAAGGAGAAGAAAACCCTGACGATTAGTGACACGGGCATTGGTATGACGAAGGATGAAATCATCCAAAATGTTGGAACGATTGCAAAATCGGGATCGCTCGAATTTATTACGAATTTATCGGAGCAGGCGAAGAAGGACTCAAATATTATAGGCCAGTTCGGCGTAGGTTTCTATTCTGTATTTATGGTGGCTGATGAAGTCAGGATCAGGACGAAGTCCCACAAAAAGGGTGAACCTGCTTATGAATGGCATTCGGATGGGACGGGGAAATATTTTTTAAATCCGATTGAAAAAGAAAATCGGGGAACGGAAATCATCGTCCACCTGAAAGAAGAGGAAAAGGAATATACTGAAAAGACACGGATCGAATCCATCATCAAGAAATATTCGAATTTTGTAAGCTTTCCCATTATGGTTTGCGGCGAACGGGCAAACCAGATTACCGCTATCTGGAAAGAACCCAAAAAGGAAATAAAAGAGGAGCAATACAATGAGTTTTATAAATTTATTTCAAACACAGAAGATACCCCTCTTTTCCACCTGCACACCTCTGCTGAGGCCCCAATCCAGTTTTCCAGTATCTTGTATTGCCCCTCCACAAATTACGAAACCTATGGCTTCAAAAAATTGGAACACGGGGTTCATCTGTACTCCAACAAAATCCTGATTCAATCTGACTGCAAGCTGCTTTTGCCTGAATATTTGCGGTTTATCCATGGGGTGGTAGATTCATCAGACATTCCTTTAAATATTTCAAGGGAGACATTTCAGGACAACAGGATAATCCACAAGATGAAGAGCGTCCTTGTTAAGCAGGTATTAACGCTCTTACAGGACATGGCCAAGAATGAAAAGGAAAAATATGAAACTTTCTGGAGACAATTTGGAAGGATTCTGAAAGAAGGAGTACACTTTGATTTTGAAAATAAGGATACCTTAGCGCAGTTGATGAGGTTCAATTCCTCCACGTGCAAGAGTCCCGACGAGCTTCTTTCTCTCAAAGAGTACATAGACAGGATGAAACCAGACCAGAAAGAGATTTATTACATAACGGCGGTAAACCGCGAAACGATGGAAAAAAGCCCTTATCTGGAAATATTCAGAAAAAAAGACATAGAGGTGCTGTATTTAACAGACCCGAATGACGAATTTCTCCTTTCCGGACTTCATGAATTTGAAAAGAAACCCATCCGTTCTGCTGACCAGGCAAATCTTGACCTGTTGAAGGATGCTGACAAGAAGATTGTAGACACCACGGAAGAGCCTCAGAATTATGAGGAGACATTTAAGCATCTCCTGAAGACGATTAAGGTTACTCTGGCGGACAGGATCATTGACGTGAAAGAATCGAACCGGTTGGTTGACAGCCCGTGTTGTCTGGTAAATCCGGACGGAGTGCCCAGTGTGCACGTCCAGAAACTGATACAGATGGTAGATACGAATTACAAGATATCCAAAAAGATCATGGAGATTAACAGAAAACACCGGATGATCCAGAATCTGGCAAGGATGAACGAGACCCCCAACTATCAGCCCTTAATTGAAAAGATCGTAACCCAGCTCTTCGAAAATGCATTAATGCAGGACGGTGTCGTCTACGACCCCACCTCTATGGTGCCCCGGCTGAATGAGCTTCTGGAAGAATTAACAAAAGCAACGCTTGGGGAAGGGAAGAGGATTATCATTTAGAGTTACGAGAATAATTTTGCTTTCGTGAAGGGGAGATAAGGCAAATAAGAATTTTTATTTTAGATGTTGAAACCGATAAACACAGATCATCGGAATCGTGAATATAGATGCAAACCTGAACAAGGGTAACACTTTAGCTTTTTGAAAAACACCTTTCTCTGTAGGTGCGTACCTGCAGGTATTCACACGCAATAAAAATAAAATCCGCTATGCGGTAAAAAAGCCCGAAGGGCTGAAATGATTATAGAACCATGGGCAGATAAAATACACAACCCTGAAGGGATGAAATAAAAATACCATTACACCGGCATAAAAAACCAATGTCACCCCTGCGGGGTTAACAGGCATAAATGCATCAATTGGCTATAATCGTGACATCCTTTCAGGATTTGGAAATTGCAAAGACATGTTTTGAATCTGCCTCTCCCTGTATATTCGCACTGATACAGCCAACAAAACACGGCTTTCTATTGAGATTTTTCAAAATACTAAATTGTTACGAATAAGGAAATTTTATGAAATTGCGTGTGATAGTTGAACAGGATGAAACGGGATATTATGTAGCGGAGGTTCCCGCACTTCCAGGCTGTCTTTCTCAAGGGAAAACCCAGGAAGAAGCCATTGCCAACATCAAGGAGGCTATTGAAGGATGGCTTGAAGTGATGGAGTCCAAACAGTCGTTTGACTTTGATCATCTTGTTGAAGTTGCCGTATAATGAGGAAGCAAACGAACTGTGATTTATTCTCATATTTGTTTCTGAATATCACTTACCCCATCTTTTGAAATACTTGCAAAGGTTGTCTTCCGTGGCCCGATAGTGTAAGTTGTGTAAGATTGGGTAAAGCCTAAGCGAAATCCAACAATTGACACAGAGGGCTGAGTACTCACGGGAAATGTTGGGTTTCATCTTCTCAACCCAACCTACGAAACTACGACACCATATTACAAGGGATCTATAATACCGAAAAGTTTCAGAAAGAAATTGAAGTGTTAAAGGATCAATTAGTTATTGAATAATGAAGGTTTGACCCTAAAAGTTTCTCCATCCCTGACCGATTTTAGAAATCACCCATATTTTAAAAAATATCGTTTTTTTCTATCTTGCAGACTTGTGTTCTCGGACAGCCTTTTAATGGTTGATCCTAGTAGTCCCTCGCGAATTTTAAAAGAATGTCTCTGGTTCCAGTGTTTAAGGAAGTGGCCACTTACTTATCTTTCTCATTTCTTTTCCGCTCTTATTTTTGTCTCTCTAATTTCGTAAGCAAAAACATCGGCTACAGTCAATTTGTCATCATCAAATATAGCGTAGTTATCCCCTTCCCCCACAGAACTTTTGTAGACTACACCGTCAAAACCACAATGCTTTATGAATTCGCAAAGATATTGTGTAGGCAAATATTCCAGATGTGCGTCACGCGGAAGAATAGGCTTAGTAAGTTCTTCTCCAAGCCTGCAGAGATACTCGATGTCTACATACAGTTGATTAAGATCATCCTCAGTCAATTCAAATGGAGAAATTGTTTTCCTGGGATTTCTTAAATCTGCAAGAGTCAGTTTTTCATTTACGGTTATCTCGGCAACGGATACGATATCACCTTTATGAGGTCTGATTTCCGCTATGGACGTTAAAGGGTCAGATGCCGTATAGAGATATGGAATTCCTACGGGGTTTGCCCGTCCGCCACCTACAGCCTTTTCTGGTGGTTTCTTCATTTCATCGGTTGCGAATACCTTGTTATCGGTATTGCATCTAGCCCGATACATTAATTTCGGAGACTCATTTTCCGGAAGAATAATATAATCAAAAAGATTCTTAAGGTGATCAATGTCCGGCGCCTGCTTTGGAAAATATCTGTTTTTGTGTTTAAGCTCTTCTCGAAAAATATTCCATCTGTCGATGCGTACAGAATCCGGGTAAATCTTCGGTTGGTAATTCTTCCCTTTATAACTCGCGTCTGGATAGATACAACTTAACAGATCATAACACTTGTCATCATTCATGGTTTCAAAGAGATACCAGTCTCTTTTTAAAAGATCAACAAGCAAATATTCATCTTGCGTTGTTTCAGAATACAGATCCATAACTTGTTGAAAAATGTCTGCCAGCTCTTTTGGGTCAATTAGAGCCACAGCGGCACTGCCACAGAAACTGCAATTGCCGATATCTTTTGATTCTTTTTGAATATGCTTCCCAAGGAAGCGATCTGAAAAACAATTGCTGCAACAGAACATGTTAAGCTCTCTTTAGGAAGTCAGCCATCAATTCAACATGATGTATCATGGACAGTTTTTTTACATATCCCAACCCAGGGAAATGACCACGCTTATGTAGTTCTAAGAATTCCTCGCTTGCTGAAGACTTGAATATCAGACTTTCAAGATCGTCAATTTCGTCTTTTAATTTTTCAAGGGCCTCAAAAAACTTTCCAGCTGGGTCAGTTGGCGTACTCGTTCTATCAGATACAAAATGCCGAATGAACATATCCCCTTCTTTATCAATATAGGTAAGATGGATGGCAACAGCATATGCCGGGCCGCCAGATTCCATGTAATCATCTCCGACAATCAAAAAATCTCCGAATCCCTTCATTCCCTCGTCATCATAGGTTATGTGAAGATCCGAAAAATGTTCTCTTTCGGGATAATCGGCATTTTTTTGTTTTTCAAATCCATCACGTATTAAAATTCGTTCACACCCTTTAAATTGCTTTTGATAAAGCTTGCCTGAAAGCCTGTCAATAAAGATATGTTTTTTTACGTTATCTTTGTTCGTAGCTTCTTTCAAATCTTTGCCATTTGGGAATCCATGATGAATCAGCGCAATTGAGAAGTCTTTATATTCATAAACGAAATCTTCAATATCAATAAGATTGCTATTGGCATCCACAATGTAGCCAAGCATCAAATCCGTATAATCTTTTAAGTTATCCTCAATTAAATCTTTAAAAAGAGGCGTTGGATTGTTTTTTAAATCTCCAAACTTTGGATTTACTATCAGGATAAATTGAGCATTGTGTTTTGTTAGCTCATCAAGGGACCGCTTTAATGGTGATAGATTGTCTTTTACCGGCTCAATAATAGGGACAAAGTTATTCTCCGCCATTAAAGCTGCACGCTCTCTTATTGTTATTAATTCATACTGCTTGCCTCTGAAATACGGATAGTACATATCACCTCCAGGACTACTTCATAAAGAATATACACTTTGTGTTCAACATTTCCCTAAAATAGCTTGTTTCTTTAATGCTTAACCCGGCGTTAATTGAATAGGCTCGCAAGCATTCCGGTATGTCAGTTATAAAATCCTTTAATAGCGTGCATTTACCCCTTGCCTTTAACACTTTTACCATACAATCGTGGGCTGTTTCAGGTGAAAGTTTGGCAAACAATTCGCTGCACGCTTTATGCATCTGAGTATTCGGTAAGTCCGGGATATAGCCATATTGCTCTTTGATAATGGATGTATATTCCGTTTTGCGGAGTGAGTCAAAAATAATGTCAGGCTTAACAAAACGTCTTCCGCTTTCTGCTTCGCGAACCGTTGATATAGCGTTACGATTAGTAAGGCGCATTATACCAACAGATTTGGGAGTACAAGACGCTACTTTCACAGTTTGGGAGGGTGAAGTGATGATATGAATAAAATCGAAGACCTGACTATACGCATCAATTTGCCTCTTCAGCCGGTACATAGAGTCGAATTCTGATTTTATTTCATAAACATTTGAAGTGCCATTGAGTACCACTGTATCTGCCTTGCAATCCGCTACACGGAATTCAGTCAGCATAAAAGCCGTGTTTAGAGAATGTTTACCAAGTAAAATTTTATTCGCAATTGCATTTTTATAGATATATTCGCTGCGGTAATTCTTGAAAAGATGGTTGTATACTATCTGAAGAAAATCACTCATTGTTATATTCTCATCGATAATCTCATGGAGCCCTGAAACAGAAAGCATTTCATTGAAAAAAGCGGAATGCCCTTTTCTCGCCAAGTCATTCAAGATCGAGGAAGAAAAAAACCGTGACAGTCCTGAATTGTATTTACTATTTATAGTTAAGCTCTCCATTATTCAGACCTCCTCCACCACCACAATCGCAAACCCGAACACATCAACAGCCTTCACGCATATCCTCCGCCTGCCCTTAATCTTCGGACGAATTCTAGGTATACTATACTTAATTTTAGGAATCTTCACTTTTCTTTTGTGGTCCCTTGTGGCCAGGCTTCTGCCGACATAGCATGCTCCTGGGAGACTACCACACGAACGATCCTAGCCAGAGGGGGAATCTTAACCGTTTTTCAACACTGAATTAATAATTCAGTATGGTGCCCCCCCGGAATCCAGGTGCAGCGCCTTGTTAGCCGTTTTATTTTTGTGCATTGATAAGTTTTATGAATTCCGGTTCCTTTGTTGTATCCACAAGCAATTCTAGTAAGCCTCTCGAACTGTGATGAGCAGAAACGCGCTCAAGCACAATGTTCGCAAGGGAGCGGAGTCTATTCAGCTTTACCTGGATTCTGAATTCGCCTTCTTAGCGTTGTATTCACTTTAATGCAGTCAATAAAGGCGTCAACAGCCGTATCATCAAATGCCTCAAACATCTTTGGGATTATCAACGCAGCCCCGTTTGCATAAAAATCTGTTCTTGAAAATCGATAGCTGTTTCTAATGCTTCCAACATAAGTTTGCGTCAAAGCCAATACATAATCAGGAACTAGTGTTGCCGGAATTTGGGCAGCATATGGCGCAAGAGCATTGACGCATTCGTTCTCCACATTCCAAACATCGAGGTTCTCACGTAAACGGTCAATGAGGGGTTTAATTATGTATTCACGCGCAGTTACAGATAGATAACTGTTGGCAGCTACTAGTGTAACAAAATCAAAAGCATACTTTGTGCGAATAGCATCGCCTTTAGGTATTTCCTGATCCACCCTTCTGACAATTTGAAGTTTGATGGCTTTAGGTAGGACGCACCACAGAATAGGAGTAACAAACTCCGTATTGGAGCGCAGAAAGCTTGATGCCCGAGGATCAACATACGCAGTAAACATGCGATTTGTCAGCTCGTTCTTGTAAATCTCTGGGATCTCCGCAAGTGCGTTGGCAGCAGCAATCTCATTTCGGTCAAAAGCCTGACTATCCATCGTGGATATGTATTCGTCAATGTCAATGATCTGAACGGGATAGGGCTCATTGAGAACATATTTGATGCAGTCTTCCATCATAACGAGCACCTTCAAGACAGATGGTTCTGAACTCTTCGGGTGACCATCAAAAATGTGCCTCGTCTCCTTCGCGTGCTTCAGAACCTTGGACGCCTCCCATCCAATAACGCCAATTTCATAGGCACCTTCTATAAGCTGATCATCGCTAACATGGTTCTGTAAATCCTCATAGGTTTTAATTGCAGGGGTAATTTTGGTTGCCTTATTGAATAAATCTA
>JAUQXU010000383.1 GCA_030837935.1 Candidatus Brocadia sp. | reverse complement strand
TAATTACTCAGCAACCTTTGGGCGGAAAGGCAAGATTTGGTGGGCAGAGGTTTGGAGAAATGGAAGTGTGGGCACTTGAAGCGTATGGTGCAGCTCATAATCTGCAGGAACTCCTTACGGTAAAAAGTGATGATGTTGAGGGTAGAACGAAGATTTACGAGTCGATGGTAAAAGGTGAAAATACGCTCGAGGCCGGCACCCCTGCTTCGTTCGAAGTACTTGCGAATGAAATTGCGGGATTAGGTTTGAGTTTAAAATTAGAAAAGAAAAAGATGGGAGCCCTGAAAGAGGCATAAGTTCGGTTTTATAATACGTAAGTACTGATTGTGTTTTTTTAAAAGATTTTTTAGAAAAAGGTTTTTGTGATGGCTGACATAATGTACGATAAAATAAACGAGTATAGTTCTGTGAAAGTATCTCTTGCTTCGCCAGAAGATATAAGAAGTTGGTCTTACGGCGAAGTAAAAAAACCGGAAACTATAAATTATCGTACCTATAGAGCTGAAAAAGATGGTTTGTTTTGTGAGCGTATTTTCGGTCCTGAGCGAAATTGGGAGTGTTTTTGTGGAAAATATAAAGGGATAAAGCATAAGGGCATAATATGTGATCGATGTGGTGTAAAGATTACGCACTCACGTGTGAGAAGAAAACGTATGGGGCACATTAATTTGGCTGCGCCAATCGTGCACATATGGTTCTTTAAAGCTATGCCCTCTCGTTTAGGCACGCTTTTAGGGATGAAGACTACTTCGCTAGAAAGAATCATCTATTTCCAAGATTATGTGGTGATCGACCCGGGAAGTACTCCCTTAAAAGAATATCAGATGCTGAGTGAAGAAGAATTTAAAGCAAATAAAGAGAAATATGGGGAGCAGTCCTTCAAGTCAGGTATGGGTGCAGAAGCAATACGTACGCTGCTGCAAAAGCTTGATTTGGTGACGTTATCAAGCGAATTGCGCGAAGAACTTAATCAGACAAAGTCTAAGCAGCGTGCGAAAGAGATAATCAAGAGATTGGAAATTGTGGAAGCATTTCGCGATTCTGGCAATAAGCCTGAATGGATGGTGTTAAGCGTTGTTCCGGTAATCCCGCCAGATCTGCGGCCACTGGTCCTTTTAGAGAGTGGAAATTTTGCCACGTCAGATCTGAATGATCTTTACAGGAGAATTATCAATAGAAATAATCGATTGAAAAAGCTGATTGATTTGAATGCTCCAGAAGTCATTATAAGAAACGAAAAAAGGATGTTGCAACAGGCCGTGGATGCTTTGTTTGATAATACAAGGGGAAAACGTCCTGTATTGGGGAGTAATAATAGGCCTTTAAAATCACTAACAGATATGATAAAAGGCAAGCAGGGGCGTTTCCGAGAAAATCTGCTTGGGAAAAGAGTTGACTATTCAGCGCGTTCAGTAATCGTGGTTGGTCCAGAGTTGAAATTGCATCAATGTGGATTGCCAAAAAAAATAGCACTGGAGTTGTTCCAGCCCTTCATTATTAGAAGATTGAAGGAGTTAGGCCTTGCTGATACGATTAAGAGTGCAAAGAAAATGTTGGGACGCAAAGACAATGAAGTATGGGATATCCTCGAAGAGGTTGTTAAGAGGCATCCGGTATTACTCAATAGGGCACCAACATTGCATAGAATGGGTATTCAGGCCTTTGAACCGATACTTGTTGAGGGTAATGCAATTAAGTTGCATCCATTGGTCTGTCGTGGTTTCAATGCAGATTTTGATGGAGATCAGATGGCTGTACATCTCCCTCTTTCGATCGAAGCGCAAGTTGAAGCGGTTACATTAATGTTGTCTACAAATAATATTTTCTCTCCAGCTTCAGGTGAACCAATTATAACGCCAACTCAGGACATAGTTTTGGGTTGCTCTTACCTTACAACGAGTTTGCAGGAGAGTGCAGAGGTGAAGCCTAAAATATTTAGCGGACCAGAGGAGGTTGTTTATGCGTTGGCGCTAAAAAAGATACATCTACATACAAAAATTGAGTTAAGGATAAAACAAACGAGAATTATTAAGGACAAGCTTGGTACGGAAGAACCAAAAAAAGGTTTATGCACAACGACGGCAGGCCGGGTTGTTTTTAACAAGATATTGCCTGACGGAATGCCCTTTTACAACTATACATTGGATTTGAAAGGTATTAGCAAGATAATTCAGGATTGTTATAAACTCCTTGGGAGAGAAAAGACTATAGATTTATTGGATGATATCAAAGAGATAGGTTTTAAGGAATGTACAAAGGCAGGGCTTTCCTTTTCGGTGACAGATATAAAAATGCCGGAGAAGAAGCAAGAGATTATAAACAAAACCCAGGAAGAGATAGAGAAAATACAGAAATTATACCGAAAAGGTATAATAACAGAGGGGGAGCGTTATAACCAGATTATAGATACGTGGACATATGCAGGGGAAAGAGTTGCAGAGGAAATGATGAGTGAACTCAAAAACGATATAAGAGGCGGGAAGCCTTATTTGAACCCCGTGTACTTGATGTCATCGTCCGGCGCAAGGGGTAGTTCGCAGCAGCTAAGGCAGTTGGCCGGTATGCGCGGTCTGATGGCAAAACCCTCTGGCAAGATCATTGAAGCGCCAATTAAGGCTAATTTTAGGGAAGGTTTAGGCGTTCTCGAATATTTCAGCTCTACCCATGGTGCAAGAAAAGGTTTGGCTGATACAGCTTTAAAAACAGCTGATTCCGGTTATTTAACGAGAAAATTGGCAGACGTTGCTCAAAATGTAGTTATAACTGCTCAAGATTGTGGCACTACAAATGGAATTACTAAGAGTGTGGTTTATCGTGGGGAAAAAGTTGAGGTGCCGTTGAGCAAGATCATTGCGGGTCGGGTAGCGAGAAATAATATTGTAGATTTGGTAAAAGATGAAGTTATTGTAAGAGAAAATGATCTGATCACAGAAGAAAAAGGAAAGCGAATAGAGGCTTTAGGGTATGAGAAAATCAAAGTACGTTCCCCGTTGACGTGTGAAATGTCGTTGGGTCTTTGCGCGAAATGTTATGGAATGGATTTGTCAAGAGGACAATTTGTAGAAGAAGGTATGGCTGTAGGGATTATTGCGGCGCAATCGATTGGTGAACCTGGTACGCAGCTTACCATGAAAACATTCCACATTGGCGGAACTGCAACTCGTTCTGTGGAAGAGTCAGAGATAAAGGCAAAACGCGGAGGAGTTGTAAAGTATAATAATTTAACTGTAGTAAAAAATCCACAAGGTAAAAATGTTGCCATTAACGCAAATGGAGAAATTTTGCTTATTGATTCCAAAGGGAGACAAATTGATAAGCATACTGTAGTTCTAGGAGCGGAAGTGTTGGTTCGGGAAGATAACAATGTCGTTGCACACCAGGTGTTGTCGAGGTGGGATCCCCATATGATTCCAATCTTGACAGAAATGGCCGGAAAGATCCGTTTTGAAGATATTGTTATTGGTAAGACGATGAGGCAGGAGTCTGATGTTTCTACAGGGGTTAAACGGAAAGTTATCATGGAGCATAAGGGTGATTTGCATCCTCAAATTATTATAGAGGATGAGACGGGTAAAATCTTGGGCCTATATCCAATTCCAGAAAAGGCGCACATTGAGGTAGAAGAGGGTGAAAGTGTTACTGCAGGTACATTGCTTGCTAAAACACCCAGAGAAATATCGAGAACGGAAGATATCACCGGTGGTCTACCAAGAGTAGCAGAAATTTTTGAGGCAAGAAAACCTAAGGACCCTGCAGTGATGAGCGAAATCGATGGTACTGTAGAGGTTGGTGAAAAGCGAAGAGGGAAGAGAACAATATTGGTTAAGAGTGAAACAGGGATGGAGATAGAACACCTTGTGCCTAGAGGTAAACATTTAAAAATACATAGAGGTGATAACATTAAGGCCGGCAGCCCGCTGGTGGAGGGACCTCTCATTCTGCAAGATATCTTAAGAATAAGTGGTGAGGAAGAGTTGCAAACATACATGCTGAAAGAGGTTCAAAATGTCTATCGTTCTCAGAATGTACCCATTGATGATAAGCATATTGAAATTATTATTGGTCAGATGCTCAGAAAGGTAAAAGTAGACGATGTGGGTGATACAAGTTTACTACCCGGGCAAATTGTAGACAAGTTTAAATTTAAAGAAGAGAATAAAAAAATAATAGAAAAAGGTGGAAAACCGGCAACCGCAAAACC
>JAUQXU010000382.1 GCA_030837935.1 Candidatus Brocadia sp. | reverse complement strand
AAAGGTTAAATAAGAAATGCATGTTTTTCGCATTCTGATATGTATTTTTAAATTTTTATCTTTGATTTATGATTCCACAGGTGTAAGACTTATTGATGATTTCTAATCTCTGATTATTTGAAATATAATAAAGGGTAGCGAGGTGTGAGAAAAGAAAAGTTTATGAAAGGTCGATTAAAGGGGATTTATTATATAATTTTATGCATGTTTGTATCTGGTATGCTTTGCAACTCATTGCGTGCACACTCTGACGGCGCACCCTTGGTCTGCCTCGGTAGTGGATTCGACAGATATAATTGGCGTTTTGCAGCCCCCGGTACGTTTACCTGCGGCAATTTGGGATGCCACTACCAATATCCTATTGATTCGGGAAAGGGTAAATTTATGCTATTTGTGCTTGACAAGTGTGAACCAGGGGAGATTGTGGATATTTTAGTATCATTTAAGCAGACGGATACGGAATTTCATGGTTTTCAAATTACTGCGCATGATAATTATTTGGGTAATCGATTGGTTGGCACTTTCATCAATGTCGGAGATGATGAAGATACACAGGTAGAAGCCGGTGGGCGCTTTGCGACTCACACGAAAAAGGGGACTAGTCAGAAATTTTGGCACGTAAAATGGCAGGCACCGTCGCCAGATTTTTACGTGTCCAATCCTGTACGGTTTTATGCGATGGGAGTCGAATCAAACGATGATGGTACCGCAATGGGTGACTATATTTACAAGGCAACAAGGCTCATTGTTGTAGAGTCAAAGAAGAAAAAAAAGGAACAGGTTCACGTTCTTAAGAAGGAGTGATTTTGTGAAATTAAAATTTTTAGTTTTAGGATTACTGCTTATCCTCAGCATGTCACAAATAGCTAGTGCCTCACAACTTGATTTTTCATGGAGTGCACCTAAAACGTATGTGCATAACAAAGGGACTGGCGGGGAGGTTTTATATATTACATGGTTCTACAATCTGGGAAATACTATAGAAAGGCCTATATTGGTTCCCATCGAAGTGTTATTGATGACGGATACCGGAGAGAAATATCTGGATGCTTATTATCCGGAAATTATGGAACATGTGGCTAAACTGGATGACGATTATAAAGAAGGTAAGAAATATCAGTATGCTGCTATTGTAAAGGGAGAGTTGGCTCCCAGGACAACAAAGCATTGTGTGGCAATGTTCGAAGATGTGGACCCCAAGGCAAAGCGTCTGGATATATTTGTGACAGGTATATCACATTTCTTTTTCTGGCGGTGGAGGATGGTGGATTATTCATACAAGATCACGTATGAAAAAGAACAAGACTACTGGAAGTTAATCGAGCATGGAATGACCAAAGATACATCGCATCGTTCATATGAATTTGAAACGAGGGGTTGGTGATTAAATTGATAAATTTTAATAGTTATAAAGATGGCAGAAAATGAGGTTCCAAAACTTACTGAGATAGTAGTTACAGATGCCTATTCACCCCCACAAATCGCTTCCCGAATTGACAAGGTGGCATTAGTAAAGGCGAGATTAAGCCTTTCCCAGACCCTTATGCTTAGCATTCTGGCTGGAGCTTATCTTGGTCTCGGAGCACAATTTGCCACTTTAGTGATAAGTGATTCTACACTACATCTAGGGCTTACGTCTCTCATTGAAGGTATTGTATATTCTTTAGGATTCATACTAGCTGTCATCGGCGGTGCGGAAGTTTTTACAGGGAATTGCTTAATAATCATGGGATATGTGAGTAAGAGGATTACAACACGTGAATTGCTTAATAATTGGACCATCTCATACACGGGTAATTTCATCGGCAGCCTCACGATGGTCTGCTGGATGTATAAAACACATCAGTGGGAATTTTTCCACCACATGGTTGGAGCAAAGGCCTTGCTTATTGCTCATAAAAAGGTCAGCCTGCCTTTTTTGGCTGCCTTTGCCAGAGGGGTTCTTTGCAATGCGTTAATATGCCTCGCGGTCTGGTTGTGCTTTAGCGGTAGGAGTGTGACAGACAAGGTTATTTCTATCATATTCCCCATAGGTGGTTTCGTTGCCAGTGGGTTTGAACAATGTGTTTCTAATATGTATTTTATTCCGATAGGAATCGTATTACGGAAAAATGAAGCAATTATCGCAGCATCAGAAAAAATGGCCGGGAAACCATTAGACCTTTCTCTGCTTACCTGGAAGGGATTTTTTGTAAACAATCTTATACCCGTTACCTTAGGAAATATTGTAGGTGGAGTTATTCTGGTTGGTATAATTTTCTGGTTTGTTTACCTACGACCGCATATTAATCTATCATTGAGTGTAAAACGGGATTTTTGGCGTAAATAAAAAGCTATTAGTATATTATAAGGCTGCAATAAATATCTTTCATTAATGAAGGCTATGTTTTGTCACGCTATTGCCATCGTAAGTTTGCTACCCAAAATAGAATAACGACATATAAATTTGGAAATAATCTTTTATAAAATGGAATGACATATAATTTATGAAAAGAAGATTAGCAGAAGAGACAGTTATCTTTATCAGCGTTCTTAAATGGATTATTCTGGCCACAATCATTGGAGCGATTGTTGGTTTATCAACAACAGCTTTTCTAAAGGCATTGAGCTGGGGTGAAGAATTTAGCGGCAGATATTCACAATATTTTTTCCATAACGATTCATATTTTTTCTTTTTACTGCCCATAGCATTATTTGTAAGCATAGTAATGACAAAATATTTAGCTCCAGACGCTGAAGGACATGGAACAGATAAGACCATTGAAGCAATTCATAAACGCTCGGGCAAGATAAAAGCGATCGTTGTTCCTGTAAAGCTTGTTGCTACGATAATAACCCTGGTTACTGGTGGTTCTGCAGGGAAAGAGGGGCCATGCGCTCAAATAGGAGCCGGGCTTTCATCTGTTTTTGCAAGCCTGCTCAGGGTTGATGACCGTGACCGTAAAAAGCTGGTAATATGTGGTATCAGCGCTGGATTCGCTTCTGTTTTCGGCACACCAATAGCAGGCGCTATTTTCGGACTTGAAGTGCTTTTTGTGGGAAGTATATTGTATGATGTCCTTTTGCCATCCTTTGTTGCAGGAATTACGGGCTATCGGGTGGCCTGGCTACTTGGCAGTAAACATTTTCACCGCAACCTAAATTTTGTCCCTAGTTTCAACGAGTATCTCTTTTTGCAGGTAATTCTTGCTGGAATTTTCTTCGGTTTGTGTTCCTTTTTGCTTATAGAAGTATTAAGGTCGGGGGAAAAATTATCTGAGAAAATACAGATATGGAAGCCATTAAAGGGTCTCATCGGCGGTTCTGTCCTCATTATTTTAACTCTTGTATTCTCAGATAGATATCTTGGGCTTGGGGGTGACACCATTAGGGCTTCTTTGCTAGGCAGAAGTGTTCCATGGAATGCCTTCTTACTAAAAATTGTTTTTACCTGTATAACACTAAGCTTTGGAGGGAGCGGAGGGATTGTAACACCGATATTTTTTATTGGAGCAACTTCCGGAAGCTTCTTTGCAGATTTGTTGGGAGCGGACAAGGCCACTTTTTCTGCACTTGGCTTAGTGAGCCTTCTGGCTGGGGCTGCTAACACACCTATTGCAGCAAGTATTATGGCATTAGAATTGTTTGGTCCGAAGTTGGGACCTTACGCTACCATGGCATGCATAATTAGTTTCCTTATGACTGGACATAGAAGTGTCTACCCATCTCAGATGATCGATTTTAGGAAATCTTCTTCTATTCACCTGGAAGGGGGGGAGGTGATTGAAGATGTAAAGGCACATATTAAACCGAGAAGTAAAAGTTTGATGGGGATAGGTCTGAGGATTCGTAGTATAATTAAGGATATATTCAAAAAAAGCAAGGGTTAGCAGCTTTTTATTATCATTTGGTACTGCATAGACAATATATTTTTTGAATGCTATGAGTTATCCTGCCTTTTCTGCAAGGCCAATGGTAATGACATTCGCAGATGCTTCAACGGGAGAACCATTTCTCCCAAGGCAAGTTCCCAGCGTTAAAGGCCACCAAAACGGGCATAAGGTTGAATACTGAATAATCGATTTAAAATCTGTTCCGGCAAGCAACACTTGTGCTGCATTAGTTACCATTTGTAAGTGAAATCATGCCTTCAGAAAGCTTCGAAACTAACCTTGCTTTAACGACACCGCTTACAATGATGAACAGACCAATAAAGAAAAGAGTGTTGTCCATTTCAGTTCTCTCGCCACATGGTGTGGGTCTTCTTTTGATAGAGGAATCATTGGGAAGGCCAACCCAAATCAATGATAAAAGCAAATTTTTCATAAATTTATGGGTCGACCAGACACAACTCTACAATATTGGTGTCTCCCTATCGATGAAGTGATAAAAGCTTTAGGAAGCTGCCAGAAGGGTCTCAGCGTATCAGAAGCTGCAGAACGATTGCAATATTTTGGCCGCAATACCATTATCGGCAGTCAGCAAGGCAAGTTCCTGTGGCTATTTCTGAATCGATTCCTCAACCCACTCGTTCTTATTTTAATATGTGCAGCATCTATCGCTGTGGTGCTGCATGATTGGCTGGACGCAACGATTGTACTGGCCATTATTTTTATAAGTAATGTGTTAAGTTTCTTACAGGAACGTCATGCTTCAAATGCTGTTGAAAAGCTCCGCAGTCGGGTGTCTGCAAAAACAACGGTAATACGTGACGGTCAAAAGCAAATTATCTCTAACGAAAATGTTGTACCGGGTGATATTATTCAGCTTACTGCTGGTAGTCTGGTTCCTGCAGATGGAATTCTGCTTGAGGCAAAGGATTTTTTCGTTTCAGAGGCAATATTGACCGGTGAGACGTTTCCCGTTGAAAAGCAAACCGGTCTCGTATCGAAAGATGCAAGCCTTGCAGAACGAAGCAACTGTGTGTTTATGGGGACGACTGTCCGTAGCGGTATGGCAGCCGCCCTGGTCGTACACACAGCACGTGATACAGTTTATGGTCAGATATCAAAAAAACTTGTGCTAGATCGACCGGAAACGGAGTTTGAGCGCGGGATTAGGCATCTTGGCGGTTTACTTATTAAAATCATGGTCATAATAGTAGTTGCTGTTCTTGCTGCAAATATAGTGCTGCGCCATCCTACGATAGAAATGCTTCTTTTTGCCATGGCTTTGGCAGTTGGTTTAACACCGGAGTTGCTTCCGGCAATTTTTACTATTACGCTAGCCCGTGGTGCTAAGGATATGGCGTGATTGTAAAACGTTTGAATGCCATAGAGAATCTGGGAAGTATGGATGTACTCTGCACAGACAAGACTGGCACATTAACAGAGGGGGTAGTGCAGTTGGACGATACTCTGGATTTTAAAGGTCTTCCTTCAGATACCGTATTACATCTGGCCTATCTGAACTCCCGTTTGCAGACTGGGCTGGATAATCACCTGGATACCGCAGTCATTCGATGTGCCGAGGCTGCCAGTATGAACGTTTTTGACTACCATAAGCTCGATGAGATACCATATGACTTCGTTCGGAAACGACTGAGTATTGCAGTTTACAAAGGGCAGGATTCTCAGCCTTTATTACTCACGAAAGGTGCTTTGCAGAACATAGTGGAAGTATGCGACCGTGTTCAAGACGGTAATAACGTAGAAATGCTGGATGATGACGCACGTTCTCATATCTTTCGTCAGTTTTCTGATTGGAGCCAACAGGGTTACCGTGTCCTGGGTATTGCACAAAAGCATTTACAAACAAAAGCGGTGTACGGGCGTGCCGATGAACAAGAAATGGTGTTTATGGGTTTTCTGCGGTTCTTTGATCCACCTGAGCCAGGAGTGAGGCAGACATTAGATGGTCTGCGTCATTTGGGGGTAGATCTTAAAATTATTACCGGCGATAATTGTCTTGTTGCACGTCATGTGGCAGAGTCGGTTGGTATGAATGTCGATCGTATAGTGACAGGGGAAGAATTGTCGACAATGAAAGATGAGGCCCTGTGGCACCTGGCACCACTGGTGGCGTTATTTGCCGAAGTAGATCCTAATCAGAAGGAACGCATTATACTTGCCTTACAGAAAACGGGACATGTGGTGGGATATCTGGGGGATGGCATCAATGACGCACCGGCATTATATGCAGCCGATGTTGGTATCTCGGTTGACAAGGCCGTTGACGTAGCTAAAGAGGTAGCGGATTTCGTGTTGCTGGAGCATGATCTTGAGGTGCTCCGCCAGGGTATTGATGAGGGTAGGAGAACATTTGCCAATACACTAAAATATATATTCATCACTACCAGCGCCAATTTTGGTAACATGATAAGTATGGCACTGGCCTCTCTGTTTTTGCCTTTTATACCGCTTCTGGCAAAACAAATTTTACTGAACAATTTCTTGTCCGACATTCCAGCATTAGGTATTGCGGGAGACAACGTGGATCGTGAGTGGGAAAGCACCCCACATCGGTGGAATATCCGGATGATTCGCAATTTTATGATTACTTTTGGCTTGATAAGCACTGTCTTTGATATGCTCACGTTCTGGGCATTGCTACACTTGGTTGGTAAAGTGCCTGAGTTGTTCCGCACGGGATGGTTTGTTGAGTCGCTCCTCACTGAGTTATTGATTATTCTGGTTGTGCGCACATATAAGCCATTCTATAAGAGCCGTCCTGGATATTTTCTTTTATATACAATC
>JAUQXU010000381.1 GCA_030837935.1 Candidatus Brocadia sp. | reverse complement strand
TGGAATGTTACCATAGGCCAGTACAGCCGTAACAGAATTCCCCCCCCTTCCTCCCCCCCTTCACAAGGGGGGGGAAGATACTGTGCTAAAAAAGACTGTCTCTTACCAGGTAATACCAGGGATGCTGCAGTGGATATTGGAGTGGTGTATATTGTTGAATCTATAGGCAGCCTCGTTGGAGGGCTGGTATTCTCATTTTTCCTAGTCTCACGATTCCACCCATTTACCATAATAACCCTGTTGAATTCAGGCATGTTTATCCTTTTGACCATTTTGCTTTTCCCTTTTCTGAAAAGAGAACAAGTCTGTTTCGGTAAAGAAGAAGATAATAAGACAAAAGGAATTTTGTGGTTTGTTTCTCTGGGTTTGATGTTGCTTACAATGGTAGTTTTGTTTTCACCTATCCCTGATAAGGTGGAGGCATTGTCCACAAGGATGCGATGGAATACGTTGAACCCCCGTATTGAATTGGTGACTTCAGCAGATTCAAGATACCAGCATATCGATATAGGTAGACAGGCTGAACAATACAGCATCTATCTCAATGGACAATATGCCGCCGCCTTCCCCAATGAATATGAATACGCCCAGATCGCTCATCTGGTGATGACCCAGCATCCGTCCCCAAAACACGTGCTCCTCATTGGTAACGGACTGGGTGGAATCATTTCAGAAATGCTTCTGTATCCCATCGAAACACTGGATTACGTGGAACTGGACCAACGTCTCTTACAAATATCTGGCGAATATCTATCGCCTTCAGATAAGCAAGCCCTATCCGATAAACGCGTAACGGTATTTCATCAGGATGGCCGTTATTACGTAAAAAACACAACGAAGAAACAGCACTATGACATTATCCTCGTAAATACCCCAGACCCTTCAACGGCCTTCCTTAATCGTTTTTATACCCTGGAGTTTTTCAAAGAAATTCAGACCATTTTAAAATCAGACGGCGTTTTGGCTTCCTCAGTTAGCTCAGCAGTAACTTACATTGGAAAGGAGGTTGGGAGTTACACAGGTTCTTTTTATCGTACCCTCCATGAGGCTTTTCTACACGTGCTGGTAACACCAGGCCAAACCAATTTCTATTTTGCATGCAGTGAGAAAGGGGTCATTACCCCGGACATGGAAACTCTGATGGAACGATATCGAAAATTTCAGGTAAAATCCGATTACTTTACCGAATATCTCTTTTATACCCTGCTTCAGCCAGAACAGGTTACCTTTATCGAAAAGCAGTTAAGCGAAAGGAAAGACCTGCTTGTCAACACGGATGCAAGACCAGTCACTTATTTTCTAAACCTCATATTGTGGGATTCCCTTGCAGGGGGGCGCCTGCATGGGTTATTTCATGGTTTAAAGGACGTGGATTTGAAATCGTTTCTCATCCCTATTATGGTTGCATTGGCTGGCAGGATAGTCTATGTGATTTTAAGGCAATCTAAACCAGGAAAAAAGGACGATAAACATTGGGCAATTAGCCAATGCCAGGCGAAAAATCGATATTCGTCTCCCAACGAAGGAGATGATTTAAAAATTACCACCCCTTCATCCCCTCCTTGCGAAGGAGGGGATAAAGGGGAGGTTATAAAATCAAATGCGACTCAACCGCATAGTAATCAATCCGAGTCTGTTGAGGGATTCAATCTTTATTACATCAGGCAACTTAAAACAAACTGTCTTATCGCCCTTGCCACAACAGGGTTTACCGGTATTGCACTGGAGATTGTGCTGCTTTATGCCTTTCAAAATGTCTATGGTTATATCTATGAGAGGATGGGCGTTATCGTTGCCGTCTTTATGGTAGGGCTTGCGGTCGGTGGTTATATCGCTAATCGAATCATCTTGAAAATAGACGGTAGTACCCGTCCTTTGTCAGCAAAAGATGATATGCTGATACCTGAAAATTGCGAAACAAAAGGGTGGTACGGATTTCGCCGTGAGCGCTCAGTCGGACGACAAACTCGTTTGTCCGTGTCAGACTCCCGATGGATTACTATGCTAATGATCTTTGAGGGTATTGTTGCGTTTTATGCACTTATCCAGCCGTTTTTAATCCACATAGTATCTTATTATTCAGCCGCAGCCGAGGTTGGATTGGTCTTTTTTATTGGAATTGCAGGGATATTAACAGGCTTAGAGTTTCCTCTGGTCAATAAGATACTTATACAAACTGACAGGGATATTGCCATATCTGCAGGGGCGACGGACGGCGCCGACCACATTGGCGCCTTCTCTGGTGCATTGTTGGCAGGGGTAATCTTCCTGCCCCTTCTTGGTGTCTTCGGGACGTGCATGATTCTGGCAACACTCAATATAGCAAGCCTTATCCTGATAGCTTTTTCAGTCTTATATCGTATACCATGGACTCAAAACCTTTAAAATTTATTGCTGATGCTATGCTTGGCAGGCTTGCACGATGGTTGCGAATACTCGGTTGTGATGTAGTATATGAACCCTTTATCTCCGACGATGACCTTATTGCCAAAGCCATTCACGAGCATCGTATTATATTAACCATGGATCGGAGGTTAACTGAACGCGAATCGGCGAAGAACTCCCTGCTTATCAAGAGTCCCGATTATAAAGAACAACTCAAGCATGTTATCGCCTATTACACTATCGATTGCAAGTCCGGTATTTTTACGAGATGCTTGCTTTGTAATACCCGATTAGACACTATTGATAAGGAACAAATAAAAGACAAAGTGCCTCCCTATGTTTACTCCACACAACATGAATTCGATATCTGTCAGCAATGCCATCGTTTATATTGGTCAGGTACCCATAGGACAAAAATGCTTGAGATGCTGGATCAAATATTAAAATAAGCGTAACAATTTAGTATGTTGAAGCATTCACAATGGTGAAGATGGTTTGCCGTACCATGTGGGGGTTGAAGTATTTGCTACCCTCAATAAGAACTTATTGTGTGTTGTCATCCTCTTTTATAAGTTATTTTCTCCCGCCTGCATCCCCCTGGTAGGGGGGATTTGATCTCAGCTATACTATGTTATGTTATACCTGGCAAGTTTGTTTTGGAGTGTTGTGCGAGGTATACGCAATATTTCTGACATGCGTACCTGATTACCGTTTGTCTTCTGGTATGCCCATGTAAGAAGCTTCCTTTCTGCTTCATGAAGAGTCTTTTGCAAGTCTAAAGAGTCGATCGTAGAAAGTTCGATGGGGAATATATCCGAAGAGGTCTCTTCCGTCGCTAAATTTGGGGGGAGATTTTTGGGCATAATTACATCAGCGGTGCAAAATGCCACGGCATGTTCAATAGCATTTTCTAATTCTCTAATGTTTCCCGGCCAATTATACAATAATAGTATCTGAAGCGCCTCCTGAGATAGTGAATTAATCGTGACATGCTGCTGCGCAGTATATTTTTTTATAAAGTAACTTGCCAGGAGTGGTATATCCTCTTTCCTTTCCCTTAAAGGTGGAAGATGAATAGTAATTACATGGAGACGATAATAAAGGTCTTCGCGGAAACGCCCTTCCTGTACAAGTTTTTTCAGGTCTTTTTTGGTGGCGCAGATAACACGGACATTAACGGCGATCGTTTCCTCGCCCCCCACACGTTCAAATTCTCTTTCCTGAATGACTCTGAGTAATTTGACTTGCATTTCTAACGGGATATCATCCACATCGTCAAGAAATATCGAACCCCCATCAGCGAGTTCAAAACGTCCTCGCCTTGTTTTTATTGCGCCAGTAAAGGACCCTTTCTCATGGCCAAAGAGTTCGCTTTCCAGGATTTCCCTGTTTAGGGTTGCACAACTGAGCTTTATAAAAGGCCCATCCCGCCGGTTGCTGTTATAATGAATAGCCCCTGCCGTGAGTTCCTTTCCGGTACCGCTTTCTCCCTGAATGAGGATTGTGGTGTCACGATTGGATGCCGTGCTAATAATCTCAAATACACGTTTCATCGTATCGCTCTTTCCGATCATATTATCGTAACCGTAATGGCTGAGTGCCTGCTGTTTCAGCAAGATATTCTCTGCAACCACATCTTTGTGTTTGATCGCCTTCCTGAGTTTAATTATTAATTCTTCCAGAGAAAAGGGCTTTGTCACGTAGTCATATGCCCCTTCTTTCATTGCCATAACAGCATTTTCAATGGAGCCATAGGCAGTCATGATGATAACGACGGTATCGGGTGATGACTTTTTTATCTCCCTCAGAAACTCTATCCCGTCCATCTTGGGCAGCCTTACATCGGTTATTACCGCATCGAAGTTTGCTGATTGCAATACACTGAGGCCTTCAGTGGCATTTGATAGCGAAGTGACGGTATACCCCTCTTTTACTAATTTATCTTCAAGGGACACACGCATAAGTTTTTCGTCATCGACAATGAGTATTTTGCTTTTCATTCGAAAATTTTTACTCTCCATTGCGACAGGGAAGGCATATGATAAAGGTCGTTCCTTGTCCAACCTTACTCTCTATGTTAATTTCTCCATGGTGATCTTCGATGATCCTCTTGGAAATGACTAATCCCATCCCTAGTCCTTTTTCGCCCTCTTTATTCTTTGTGGAAAAAAAAGGCTCAAATATCTTATCCGTAATTTCATCCCGGATACCGCATCCCGTGTCACTGATA
>JAUQXU010000380.1 GCA_030837935.1 Candidatus Brocadia sp. | reverse complement strand
TCTTCTGAAGGTTCTTTTGCATACTTTTCAATTTCTCTCATTATAGCGCTACCCACAATAACACCATCAGCAACCGTTCCAATCAATTTTGCATGTTCTGATGTCGACACACCAAAACCAACAGCAACAGGGATGTTCGTCATTTGTTTGAGTTTATTGATATTCTGAATGATATCATCTGGCAATTTATCCCTTATTCCAGTTATGCCTACCACAGAAATATAATATAAAAAACCCTGCGCCCTTTGTGCAATGAGCGCCACACGCTGGTCTGTTGTTGTCGGCGCAATAAAACACACAACCTTAAAATCATTCTTCCTGGCAATCTCAAATATCTCATGGTTTTCTTCCACTGGCAGGTCTGGAATGGTTAAACCATCCAAACCTGACATAACCAAATTTTCAATAAATCTTGAAGATCCTTTTTTGAATACCGTACTATAGGACACCATCGAGACAATTGGAATTTCAGACTTCTTGCGAAGTTCAGAAACCATATCAAGGATATCCGCAACCTTGGCGCCTTTAATCAGTGCCCGGTAATACGAAGCCTGAATAATAGGGCCATCTGCAATAGGGTCAGAAAAAGGGATACCGAGCTCAATAATATCGGCACCCCTTTTCTCAAACTCCAAGATCAAAGCCTTCGTAGTTTGCAGATCCGGATCTCCTGCGGTAATAAAGGGTATAAAGGCAGGTTTTTTCTTTGTTTTTAATTCATGAAACTTTTTATCAATCCTGTTCATCAGCATCTGTTATCAATTTAAGGTGCATTCATGAGAAATATTTTTAAACCAGTTTATCCACAAGCATCAAATCTTATATCCAAGTTTTTTTGCGACTTCAAACGAATCTTTGTCTCCACTTCCCGACAGGCATACCACAATTAATTTATCCTTGCTCAACTTTGGTGCAAATTTTATCGTGTAAGCAATGGCATGGGCAGCTTCCAGGGCAGGAATTATCCCTTCCAATCTGGCACATTCCTGAAAGGCTTTTACTGCCTCATCGTCCGTAATCGAAACGTATTCTGCCCTGCCAATATCCTTTAAATAACTATGCTCGGGGCCAACACCAGGATAGTCCAATCCAGCAGAAATCGAATGAACTGGCAACGTCTGGCCGTCCTCATCCTGCAGTACATAACTCGCACTTCCGTGTAAAATACCTATTTCCCCGCTGGTAAGTGTCGATGCATGCTGTCCAACCTCTGTACCAAGACCACCAGCTTCAACACCAATCATATTCACCCCTTTGTCTTCAATAAAAGGATGGAACAATCCTATTGAATTACTCCCACCACCGACACAGGCAATTAAATAATCGGGCAAGCTATGTTCCTTTTCCAGTATCTGCTTCTTGACCTCTTTGCCAATTATCACCTGAAAATCCCGAACCATCATAGGATAAGGATGCGGACCAACCACCGACCCTATGATGTAGTGAGTATTCCTTACCGAAGACATCCAATCCCTGAGCGCCTCATTTGTTGCGTCTTTTAAAGTTCTTGATCCGCTGGCAACCGGTATAACCCTCGCACCCAGGAGTTTCATCCTGAAGACATTCAACGCTTGACGCCGAATATCCTCCTCTCCCATATATACATCACACTCAATTCCAAACATAGCGGCAGCGGTTGCAGTAGCAACACCGTGCTGACCGGCCCCCGTTTCTGCAATAATGCGCTTTTTACCCATCCGTATGGCAAGTAATATCTGCCCGATTGTATTATTTATCTTGTGTGCACCTGTATGGTTCAGGTCCTCCCTCTTTAGATATATCTTTGCACCTCCCAGTTTCTTTGTTAATCTCTCCGCATAATATAACGTAGACGGGCGCCCGACGTATTCTCTTAAATAATATTCCAATTCAGCGTTAAACGATGGATCTTTCTTCGCTTCTAAATATGCCTTCTCCAATTGGTCTAAAGCTGGCATTATTGTTTCCGGAACAAATTTCCCGCCAAAACGCCCGAAATGTCCCATCTTGTCTGGTAAACACGATCCTTCAGATAAACCACTATATTCCTGTGTTTTCATCTTTGTTTTTGTCGTTATCATAATCACCACCGTCTTTTATTTAACCGTATTTGCTTCACTAAAAAATGAAATTTATAAACACAATGAGGGTAGCAAATTTTTTTCTGCTACCCTCATCGATTAAACCACTTTGATTACAACAAAACCTGGACTTTCTGCCAGCTTTTCCGCTTAGTGATGATGTACCTCAACACCAGCGTCTGCATTTGCACGGTGAGGGATATCAGTCCTCTTAAACCATTCTACATCTACGTCGCCTGGTTTTCTCTTCCAACCCGGGAGTAGATCCAGATATTCACCATGCTGCCAGAACCCTTCTGACTTGTGCTCTAAACCAATCTTCTTCTCAATAGCAGCAAACCTTCTTAACTTAGCCGCCTCTGCCTTGATTTCAATTAACTTTCTATCCTGTTCGAAAGCACTTCCGTTTCCATATGTCTGGTTATACATTGACATATGAGCGTAGGCTTTATAAACGTTACCGGTAAGATAGCAAATCATTTCAAGACCTAAACGTTCCAAGTTTGATGTAGCATAGAATCTTGGATCTCCACCTGGCAACAAGCTGAACGTATAGTGACCGTACCAATCAGGCGGTGAACCCTCTGGCATTGGATCAACAACTCCATCCAAGAAACAACCAACGATAACCGCAGCTGCTTCCCTCCATTTTGTAAAGCTCAAATTAACACCAGCATCCATCTCGGCCAACTTGTCCGCGGCAAACCTTGGAGAATGACAATCCTGACACTTCTTTATCCAGGCATCTCTCTTTGCCTTGTGCTTTGGCGCCCCACGATCAACCTGGAACATACCCATATCGCTGTAGATTGTGCCAAATTGTTGCGGGTTGTGGTTTCCATCCTGCATATGGCAGTAAGCGCACGTTGGAACCCTGTAATTTCCTTTCTTAGAAGGCTTGCTCCAGTCCATGGTAGCTGATTCTGCTTCATACAAACAACCATGAATGGAAGTATTATACATTGCCCATTCGTCGTGGTCGATACCCATGTGACAGAATCTGCAAGCAGTTGGCTTCCTGGCCTCACCAGGACTAAACACGTGCCTTGTATGACAGCCATCGCACCTGTTTTCTGCAATAGCATGACACTCAGCGCAACCAGCAACTTCTTCAGCCGGCTTTCCTACATGCCATGAAAATTCCAATACGTTCACGGTAAATGCATGGGTATGCGAACCTAACCCACCAGACCTGTGTTCACTGGTCTCTTTTGGATGACACTCACCGCAATTTTTATAGGTTGGCATAAAAAGCTTCTGGTGATCATTGCCATGACATACATCACAGCCAACGGTACCCTCTACTGGCTTTCCATCTTTCCCTTTTACACCAAGACCTCTTCTCATCTCCAAATTTCCATGAGCACTCTTCTTCCAATCCTTTACGATTGTGGGTGTCTGAACCGTATGGCAAAGAACACATTCTTCATTTTTAAACACACCCTCGTTTTGGCTGCCAGGCGTCCAATAATGCTCTGGATCGTACCAACGAATCGAAGGCAAGAACTTCAAGAATGATTTATATGGCCCTCTTCCATCAACATATTTAGGCTCAGTATATTTTGCTGTTAATCCAAACACATACAACGTTCCGTCGTTATCAGGACCAACTGCCTGTCCAAACACTTGTGATGCTACATCCTGAAACGTAGGCCCTTCTGCCTTTGCAATACCATTACCCATTGTACACGTCAGCAACGATACCCCAGCCAATGCAAGAGCTACCCCTGCTACCCTAGACAAAGGTTTCTTCAAAATATCAAGCATTACTACCTCTCCTTTCTTTCATAACACGTCCCTTTAAACTACATTTATTACCTATACCATAAATATCATAGCGATTATAGGCAACCGTAGACACAATAAGATTTATCTGCCTGGCAAAACCACCCCCCTTCACACTATTCTCCTTTGTTCATTCATGCTGAAGATAGCTAAATATCACAATACAAAAGAAAGCTTTATCATTATACCTTTGCGGTATATCTTGTCAAGCACATTTTTTGGAAACACAAACCCATTTTACTTAATTTTCGCAGTTCAGCACTTCGATCAAGTTAGGCACGGACACGGACAAACAAAGTTTGTTCATGTCACCATGAAACACGCTTGAATAAAATGAAAATCTCCTATACGTTACATTTAACAAACACGAAGAGCTGGGCAGTAGGGATCACCCCACGTAACCCAGCTCTTCATTTGTAACTAACCTCCAGCCCCCGCGCTCTCATACCGACAAGCTCATGGGCTTTCACCAGTCATTATCTTGCGTGATAGCCCGGATAGAAATCAGTACCCTGGATATTATCCCATTGGCCACCAATATCAATCCACTCTACAAACAAGTACCTCTCATCCTGCGTAAGGAACTTATCATGCATTACCCTTCCTTCGACGGGGAACACATTCTCCC
>JAUQXU010000379.1 GCA_030837935.1 Candidatus Brocadia sp. | reverse complement strand
TCTTAAAAGTAAAAATTAATGTCTATAAGTATTTTTTATAGAAATTTATCTTTTGTTCCATAGTAAGGTTTTGAGTTTTTTTAATTATATTATCATTCATGTGTTACGTATAATATGATTGTGTGCCAAAAATATTTTATCAAGACGAACGTCTTTTTGTTTTGACACATCCAAACCCTTCTGCTAATATCGCCCTCCTTCACATGTGAATCTTAATTCATTTCCAAAACAAATTTAATCTTAAAATTATAGGGGATAGTGATGGAGTTCTACACAAAGGTCTGGGATGACGTTCTTCAAGATATTCGGGAAAAAGTAGGTCCCTTGCGATATAACCTATGGTTTAAAAATACTCGGCTTGAGTCCTTTAATGATAACTGCGCGAATATTGTAGTGCCAAATGTGTTTACTCAGGTATGGTTGCAAGAAAATTTTTCAAATGTATTAAGAGAAGGTATTGGAAAGCTAATAAATAGTAAAGATCTGGATATAAGATTTTCTATCTTTAAAAATAGTTGTGGAGAAAATGTTTCAACGACGATTAACTCTTTATCCGAGAAAAAAGTAGAGGGTAACAAAACCAATTTACCGGTAAATAGGAATCTAAAGTTAGAAGATTTTGTGGTGGGTACTAATAACAGACTTGCATATACTGCAGCCCTTGAAATTATTAAGGAGAAATACCCCACTTTTAATCCTCTTTTTATCCACGGCCCTGTTGGTGTTGGGAAAACCCATATCCTTCAGGGGGTGTGGAATCGCATTAAAGAAGAGCAAAATATCAATGCTATCTATATGCCAGCAGAGAAATGGACAAACGAATTCATCTATTCTCTGCAAAAGGGAAAAATGGAATCATTTAGACAGAAATTTAGAAATGCGGATATATTTCTCATTGATGATGTTCACTTCCTTTCCAATAAGCAAGGTGTACAAGAGGAATTTTTGCATACGTTTAATGCATTATACGAATTATCAAAAAGGATTATATTTGCTAGTGATGCTCATCCGAAGATGATTGGACAGTTAAAAGAGAACCTTGCAAGTCGATTTATGTCGGGAATGATTACCAAGATAGATAAGCCTGATTATGCAACAAGGCTTTTGATCTTGAGATCAAAAGCCGGAAAATTTGATGTCCATTTTCCGGAAGAAGTGTTAGAGTTTGTTGCAGAAAGATTTGATGATAATGTAAGAGAAGTTGAAAGTGCATTGACGACGCTTTCTGCCCATGCCAAATTTAATGAGAAAAAAATAGATATCCAATTAGCGAGTGATGTTTTAGAAGAATTTTTCTTAGCTGAAGGAAAAATTATTAAAATTAATGAGATCGAAGCAGCAATATTAAATTATTTCAACATCTCACGCAGTGAACTTCATTCGAATAAAAAAATAAAATCCATCTCATTTCCACGGCAAATATGTATGTATTTAATAAAAACATTACTTAATTGGTCATATCAGCAAATTGGGAATTATTTCACCAGCAAGAAACACTCAACAGTTATGTTTGCCATAAAGAAGGTGAAAGAACAAATTGATAGTGATAAACAGTTTAAGATGTTTATAGATACTATGATAGAAAAAATTAAAAAGGAAAAAAAATGAATTACACAGTTTCATGTCAGTGTGAAAAACGATAGATAATTTTTAGAATTGTATGCGTTGTGTCTGGTTAAGGTTTGCGGTGGTATGCGTTGTTTAGAAAAATTAAAGAAAAAATTAAAGGAAGAAGAAGTAGGTGGGTTATTAATTACGAATGAAACAAACGTTCACTACATTACAAATTTTACAGGTTCTGAAAGTGTTCTTTTAATTACACCGGAGAGGGATTATTTATTTACAGATTTTAGATATGTTGAACAAGCCCAGCAGGATATCCCTTGGATTAAGATCGTAGAAAAAAAAGTTTCTTTAATAAAAACAATTTGTGGGAAACTAAAACGGCTTAACATTAAAAAACTCTACATTGAATCTCTCTATCTCACGTTTGATCAATATGATGAAATTAGAAGGAATGCGAAAGGAATTCATATTGTACCAACAAAAGGAATCATTGAAGAGTATCGGAAACGAAAAACATCGGAAGAATTGGAGAAAATAAGAACAGCCATTGATATTGCTGAAAAAGCATATTATAGAATTAGAAAGAAGATACTGACAGGGGTATCAGAAAAAAAAGTAGCAGATTTTTTAGAGTTTGAAATAAGAAATCAAGGTGGTGAAAGAAGTTCTTTCGAAATAATTTGTGCAGCAGGACCTCGCGCTTCGCAGCCCCATGCACGTGCAACAACAAGAGCGATACATAAAAAAGATACAGTCTTACTCGATTGGGGTGCATGTTTCCGGTTTTACAATTCCGACTTGACAAGAATTAGTTTCGTAGATAAAATATCCACCGAATTTAAGAAGATATACCAAATAGTGTTAGATGCACAACGTTTTGCTATTGATTGTGTAAGACCGGGCCGGATGGCAAAGGAAGTTGATTCTGCAGCGAGAAATTATATTGCAAAAAAGGGGTTTTCGAAGTGTTTCGGCCATGGAGTAGGGCATGGTATTGGACTTGAGGTTCATGAGGGCCCCATCATTAATAGAAGGAGCAAAGAAATATTAGAAGAGAATATGGTATTTACCATTGAACCTGGAATTTATATCCCAGGATGGGGGGGCGTGCGTATAGAAGATATGGTATTAGTAAGTTCCAGCGGCTGTAGTGTTTTAAGTAATATACCAAAAGAGTTTAAGGATATAGTAATATAAATTAAAAAGAGATAATGTATCTGCATAACTCACAAATTAATAAAAACTAATCTGTCTGGCCCATCGGTTGTTCCACCGCTTTTTTGTTCCATATTTCTCCGCTCTATACTTAATCAAGAGTAGTCTTTTATCTGTTGGTAGAAGGATTTGTTGGCTTTCCTGTTTAATAATTAAAAACTAAACTCCACATTAAGGAATGGAAAATGAGTATTATAGACAAGGTAAAGCAATTAATTTCAATTATGAATGAAAATAAATTGTCTGAGATTGAAATTCAAGAAGATGTTACAAAAATAAGAATTAAAAAAGGTGAAGTTGGTTATATTCATACAGCATCGTCAACTACTATCCCTTCTGTGTACCCGCAGCAGTTAGAGCAAAAAAACTCGGTACAGGTATTGCCAAAAGAAAATGAAAACTTTGTAGAGATTATTTCACCAATGGTAGGTACGTTTTATCGGGCTAATGCTCCCGGTGCCGACCCGTGTGTGAATGTGGGAGATTTTGTTAACGATGAAACAGTAGTTTGTATAATTGAGGCAATGAAGATAATGAATGAAGTAAAAGCAGAGATGGCAGGTGAAATTATTGACGTTTATGTAAATGACGGAGAGGCGGTAGAGTACGGCCAGTCGCTGTTTCGTGTTAAGCCGTCAACGAAGTGACGTTATTGTAAATTTACTCCATGAGAGAATTAATGGCTGACGGATATCGAGCGATATGTTTTCCAGGATAATGGTTGCAAATCGAGGTGAGATTGCTCTAAGGATTATTAGGGCATGTCGCGAAATGGGCATAGAAACTGTTGCAATATGTTCGAAGTCGGACAAGAATGCAATGTACTTAAAGCAAGCAGATATTCCTGTGTGCATTGGTCCTTCGGATGCCGAGGGAAGTTATCTCAATATTCCGGGTATAATTAGTGCAGCAGAGATAACTGATATTGAAGCTATTCATCCGGGATATGGTTTTTTATCCGAGGTCAGTCATTTTGCAGAGGTGTGTGAATCTTCCAAAATAATATTCATAGGCCCTAAGTCAGAAGTACTGAAAAAACTTGGTAATAAGACCGAGGCAAGAAAAATAGCCATTGCCAATAAAATTCCTGTAGTTCCGGGCAGTGAATCTGTTGTAAAAAGTCAGCAACAAGCGCTGGATGTGGCGCACATGATTGGATATCCTGTGATTATTAAAGCATCTTCTGGTGGTGGCGGGCGGGGAATGCGTGTCGCACACAATGATATAAGTCTTGTAAACTCATTGGCAGTTGCCCAACGGGAAGCGGAAGCTGCCTTTAAGGACCCATCCATTTATATAGAAAAATACATAGAAGACACCCGCCATGTAGAGGTGCAAATATTTGGTGATAATTATGGTAATATTATTCATTTAGGAGAGAGGGACTGTACTTTACAGCGAAGGCACCAAAAACTTATTGAAGAATCACCTTCTCCTCATATTTCAGAGCGCTTGCGCGAGGAGATGTGCAAGGCGGCAATCAAGATAGCAAAGGCTGTAAATTATACCAACGCAGGCACCGTGGAGTTTTTGGTAGACAAACTGGGTAATTTTTATTTTATAGAAGTAAATACCCGTTTACAGGTTGAACACCCAGTTACCGAGATGGTGACAGGTATTGATTTGGTGAAACAGCAAATAAGGATTGCTTATGGTGAGCGATTAAACATAAAACAGAAACGGGTCAGACCTCGGGGCGTTGCGATAGAGTGCCGTATTAACGCGGAAGATCCTCAAAATGGATTCCGGCCTAACCCAGGAAAGATTACACTGTATAACCCACCGGGAGGAAGGGGAGTGAGGGTCGATTCCCATGTATATTCTGGTTATGAGATACCCCCATATTATGATTCAATGATTTCAAAGTTAATTGTGTATCAAAAGACACGTGAAGAAGCAATTGCATGTATGAAAAGGGCATTAAAGGAATATATAATAGAAGGTGTTAAAACGACCATTCCGTTAAACTTGGAGCTAATAGCGCATCCGCAATTTGCAAGTGGAAATATAAATACCAATTTTGTAGAGAATTTATTAGCAAAAAACCAACATTAGGAATACGTTAATTTTTTCTTGACACCCTTTTAAAAGCATGCTAACCTATCGTTCCTAAATATATAAGAATATATAAGCTACTTTAATCAGAAATCAAACGCTTAAAAATCCTTAGTGCTGGTTTTTACATCGAGAAAGATTTCTAAAGATATCAAGCATTCTGACTACTAATATGATGCCTTTTGTGAGATTCTAAAATGTAACGATAAGTTAAGCGGGGTGTAAAGTAGTGCAAAAAATGAGCTGTATGGTTGGAAAAAAATGTGATTGAAACAGTGTTGTTGTGAGGTGACAGATTTGTTATAGGTTTGGTGGTAGGTAGAATATTATTTATTTTTCTTGGTAGAGGAAAGGAGATTGTAAATGTCTGGTGGTAGGAAAACTGTGTATTTTATAGGAGGCATAGTAGTATCTGTTTGTTCTTTAACATTTTCACTTCCTGCTTTATCCACCGGGGCAGAATTTGTGGGCAACAGTGGATGCAAGTGTCATATGGGAAAAGGTTGTTTTGAGGGGGAAGAATATAAAGAAAGACTGCATTCCAATACTTGGGAAAAAAGATTAAAAGGGTCGCCGGATGCTGAGAATCCAGATTGTTTAAAGTGTCATGCAACCGCATACGGGGAGAAAATTGCAGAGGCCGGCAAAAAGTATTTACCTAATGTACAATGCGAGGCCTGTCATGGTGCTGGTTCAGAGTATAAAAAGGTGAAAGAGAATTTTCAGGGCAAGGGTAAAGATGCATTTAAAGGAATATTAAAAAAAGATCCTTTTGAAGCGAGAAAAGTTCAGTATGATGCTGGTTTGATTGTTGCTGGTATCAATGGACCTGCTACGGTCAAAGAGCAATGCTTAAAATGCCATTGGGAAGGTAAAGATGATAAGAATAAATGTCCCAAAACGGACAAAGTTATGGATTATAAAGAGTTTTTTAAGAAAGATGACCATCGCGATGAGGATGAGATTGATATAGCGATTAAAAAGCTTTCTCCGGAAGATAAAAAGAAGTGGGCTGCTATATTGCCAAAGGACGAAATTCTTAATACACCTTTAAAACCAAAGAAAAAGGAATAACTCTTTAAGCTTAAGAGTTATATAGCTGGGGAGGGTTCCGTAGATGGGTTATAAGTTAGAAAAAGGTCCGATGCGTGAAACTGTATCAGGCCTAAGGAATTTTAAATGGTCTGCACTTTTCGTGGTATGTGCAACTATTGTTGGTTTATCGCCTGCAGTATTAACTGCAGGCGATAACGGGCCTTGTATTGAATGTCATACAAAGCCGGATAAATTAAAGACTGCAGAAAAGGCAAAGATAAATCCTATAACAGGTGAAATAAAAGTAGTTTCAATGTTGATTGATGAAGTAACCTTTAAAGCATCGGCACATGGCGGGGAAGATTTTTTTTGCACAGATTGCCATCAAGATCTTGACGGCGTAGACTTGTCGGATGGGCACAAGCCGAATTTAAAGCCCGTAGACTGCATAACATTTTGTCACGATGACCCGGCCGATGAGTACTTACAAAGCAATCATGTAAATTTGATGAAGCAAAACAATAAGGATGTCCCTACGTGTAAAGACTGCCATGCAGGTCTAACGTATCATTACACAAGCATTGGGGAAAAGTTTCCGATGGATGTGCCCAGAGGTACAGATCCTTTGCACAGAAGACTGACGATTGAATCGTGCGGATCGTGTCATCAGGAGTATTTTGATAGCTATAAAAATAATGCACACGGTCAGGTTGCGGCACTTGGGCACACAACGACAGATATTCCTGTATGTTTCGATTGTCACGGTAAGCATAAAATTTTAAACTCATCCGATCCAGAATCAAAAGTTGGCAAAGAGAAGATTTTGGAAACATGTGGTAATTGTCACGCAAATGC
>JAUQXU010000378.1 GCA_030837935.1 Candidatus Brocadia sp. | reverse complement strand
AACAACCCCCTTAATCCCCCTTTTTTAAGGGGGACATTTGGAAATCCCCCTTAGAAAAGGGGGCTAGGGGGTTGTAGCAAAGTATCAATTTTAAGGGGCGCTTACATCCCAGGGTGTGCCGTCAGAAACGCGGCTACAGATTACGTTGATGAGGAGGACAAGGTTGCCTTTGGCAACGACTTTTAATCTCCCCTCTAAAAAGAGGGGCCGGGGGTGTGTTACGGACGATTTACGCACCCCTCTTTCTGGAGGGGAAATCACCAGTTTGAAATACCTATACATCAAGATAAGGAAAGGGAACTATGAATGAAAAATATATGACGTTGACGAAAGAAAATCCCTCATCGGCCTTTTTAACAGACGAAGTGCTTGAATTGAAAAGCAAGGTCCATGAACGTTTGATGGAAGTTGTGGACTTATCGCTTGTTGATTCCCTGGACAGGAATGCGCTCAGGCAGGAAATTGGAAGGGTTATAGAAAAGATCCTGGCTGAGGATGATTTTTCGCTTCCCCTTAATGCAGATGAAAAGGAGCAGTTCCGCAAAGAAGTGCAGAACGAGATCATGGGACTCGGTCCTATAGAACCGTTCATGCATGATCCAACCGTTACTGATGTCCTCGTAAATACGCATAAAAGGATATACGTGGAAAGGTATGGGAAACTGCACCTTACGGGGGCAAGGTTTAAGGATGATACTCATCTCAAAAATATTATTGACCGGATTGTATCTGCAGTTGGGAGGAGGATTGATGAATCATGTCCCATGGTGGATGCGAGGTTGGCTGACGGCTCGCGTGTAAATGCCATAATACCCCCGCTTGCCATAGACGGACCTATGGTATCTATCAGGCGATTTGCCGTCGGCGCCCTGGAACTGGAAGATTTGATTACGCTAAAGAGCCTGACGCCGGAGATTGGGGAATTGCTAAAAGGGGTAGTTAAGGCAAAATTGAATATCTTGATTTCAGGCGGAACCGGTACAGGAAAGACCACATTGCTCAATATCGTGTCACGATTTATCCCCCCGAACGAAAGGGTCGTAACCATAGAGGATTCTGCCGAACTTCAGCTGAAACAGGAGCACGTGGTTCGTCTGGAGACACGGCCACCAAATATCGAGGGAAAAGGAGAGGTTACCCAGCGAGACCTGGTAAGAAACTGTTTGAGGATGCGTCCTGACCGCATTGTCGTGGGTGAAGTAAGGGGTTCCGAGGTGTTGGATATGCTGCAGGCCATGAATACCGGTCATGAGGGCTCTCTTACCACGATTCATGCCAATTCGCCGCGTGATGCCTTAGCAAGACTGGAAACATTAGTGGCGATTTCAGGGATCAATATTCCCACCGATGCGTCAAGGAAATATATTAGCTCGGCCTTGCATGTTATTATCCAGGTCTCACGCATGCTTGATGGCAGCAGAAAGATTGTGAGCTTACAGGAGATTACCGGCATGGAAGGAAATATTGTAACGATGCAGGAAATTTTTTCCTTTAAACAGACGGGTGTTGATGAGAATGGCAGGGTAAGGGGAAGGTTTGAAATGACCCGTATCATGCCAAGGTTCCTTGAGAAATTTGAGGCATTAGGGGTGCCGATTCAGAGGGATATGTTTCATTCTGGCAAGGTATTTGAAGTGTAAACCAAAAAGATTGTTAAGGAGGAACAACCCCCTTAATCCCCCTTTTTTAAGGGGGACAAGTGTAGAAATCCCCCTTTATTAAAGGGGACAAGTATAAAAATTCTCCTTTATTAAAGGAGATAAGTGCAAAAAATCCCCCTTAGAAAAGGGGGGCGAGGGGGTTGTAAATATTCTCACTCGAAGAAAATACCTAATGCAGCATAGCCACAAACAAATTGACCACCCCACAATCCCCTCCTTCGCAAGGAGGGGATGAAGGAGAGGTAAAAAGCTTTCTAAAAAAAGAAGTTTTTACAAAGTAATACTATTAAAGAAAGAGACAAACATGGAACTGATTGTTGGTATCTCAATATTTATAACGATAGTGCTTGTTATCGTAGGGATATTCTACCTTTTAAAAGGCAGGCATGACCCTGAAACCGTGAGGGTGCAAAAGGAACTCAGGGTGCTCTCAATGAAGAAGGAAGATGATCTGATTGTAGATATCCTTCGAAAGAGGCGCAGATTCAGTAGCATTCCCTGGCTCGATGCGCTGCTCGGCAAAATCCCTTTCATGCAGAAGATCGACCTTCTCTTACAACAGTCTGATACAAAATATCCGGTAGGGATTTTTGTTTTGATTACCTGTTTCCTGACTTGTGTTGGTTTTCTGTTTGTAGCTTATTTTACAAAAAACATTTTGATTTCTATTCTTGCGGCTGGATTGATGGGCATGATCCCCTTTCTTTACCTTTCGGCGAAAAAAAAAGCCCGGACAAAAAAATTTGAGCAACTCTTACCTCAGGCGCTTGATACGATTGCTCGTTCATTGAGGGCCGGGCATGCCTTTTTATCAGGGTTACAGACGGTAGCGCAGGAGTTTCCCGATCCTGTGGGAGGCGAATTTGCCAAGGTGGTTGACGAGACAAATTTTGGCGCTGGTATCAAGGAGGCCTTATTAAACCTTACAGGGCGGGTCGACAGTCAGGACCTCAGATTTTTTACTATTGCCGTTACCATCCAGAGAGAGACGGGGGGAGACCTTGCTGAAATCCTGGAAAACATTGCCAAGCTTATGAGAGAGCGGTTTAAGCTCTATGATCGTATCAGAACCTTGTCGGCGGAAGGAAAGCTATCTGCCGTGATATTGATAGCCATTCCGATTTTTATTGTTTTTGTCATTTCCTTTATTAATCCGAACCACATGAGGATGTTCGTTACCGACCCAATTGGAAAGATGCTTGCAGGGTTGTCTATTTTTATGATGGCAATGGGCGTTACAATCATGAGAAAGTTAATTCTGGCGATAAAAATATAGGGGGCATTTTGATGATGAATAGCGCTATTTTGATACCCATAGGCGTTTTTACGATAGCCTTATTTTCCATAGTTATAATTTTTTTCCTCACGAGGTCTATGGTTGCACATCGTAGTATCGTGGAAAGGCTGAAACAAGGCGGACATGGCGCTGTTGTTTCAGAAAATATCGGAACAGTTTCTGCACCAGGACAACCTCGGAATCGATTAAAGCACTATTTTGCCAGTATCGCAAAGACGTTTGGAAATATAGCAAAACCGAAGAGTGAAGATGACCTGTCGCGTATTCAGAAGAATCTGCTCAATATTGGCTACAAGAGCCCGAATGCGGCAATGGTCTATTTTGGTATCAAGGTCTTTTGCGCAATTACCTTGCCGGTGTGTCTCTTTTTCCTTAAGCTCTTTATTCCCGCAATACATTATATACATCCCGTCTTCACTCTTGGCCTTTATATGGTAATGGCGTTGATCGGTCTTTACTTGCCAGGTATCTGGCTTCGGGTGAGGACTGCCGGGAGGAAGGAGCAGATATTAAGGGGTTTCCCGGATGCCCTTGATATGCTGGTGGTATGCGTAGAGGCTGGAATGGGTTTGGACGCGGCAATTGACCGTGTGGGTGAAGAGGTGAATTTGAGCAATGCGGCGATTAGTGAGGAATTTAAACTCTATAACAGGGAATTAAGGGTAGGAAAGACGCGCCGGGAGGCATTGAAGAACCTTGCCCGCAGGACAGGACTTGAGGATGTGAATAGTCTGGTTACTTTGTTAATGCAGACAGACAAATTCGGGACCAGTATAGCCCAGGCGCTCAGGACGCATTCGGATTTTATGAGGACACACCGGTTTCAAATGGCGGAAGAAAAGGCAGCCAAGTTGGCGCTAAAATTATTATTTCCCCTGCTTTTCTTCATATTCCCTTGTTTATTTATTGCAATCTTAAGCCCTGGGTTTATTCAACTGTACAGGATGTCTTCTGGGCACTAAACCAATAGTGAATTTTTGATAGATATATCCTGGCGAAGCATAGCCGCAACCAAAAATGTAAGGCTTGTATGGCAATGTAAACATTGCCCAACTTTAGGTATTTTTCCAGCTCGTTCAGGTTAGGTATTTGAAAAAATCAAACCGGCCTGACTGCGGCAGACAGGGATATTTTAAGCCCAATGAGGAGCGAAATGTTTATAGAAGATGTGATATACAAAACCTTGGTTGCTCATTCAGTTTTTTATAGATAGTGGTTGACTGAAGACGTTATACGTGGTATATAGATAACCGTTTTCATACATCATACATTCCGAAAGGGTAAACCCGGAGCGATCCGGGGGCACAAAGTAAAGGATCTTTCCTGAAAAAGATGGCCTTGCTACCGAAAATGTATACGAATATAAAAATAATAAAGTAGCCTTATAAGCGAAGACCCTTCGTTTGTAAGGCTTTTTTTATGTAAAGATCAAGAACAGGCCACGGTGAAACTTAACCGAAGTAGCCCCTAGTAAAGAATCCAAAATATTATGGAGGAGGTATGAGATATTTAGCCATTTTCATAGCGCTCGTTTTCCTAACATCTTGTGCACAAGTTCCAAAGGAAGGGTCTTACCCACTTGGTTACCAGAAAAAAATGCAAGCAAGCCATCATTGGAATAAATTAGCCAGAAAAGTAGCAGCAGATGTGAAGTCAAAAATCGGAGACGAAAGAGCGCAAATTTTTATGTCTGATGTGGATCGTTCACCATTCGGTAAGGCAATGAGAACGCTTCTGGCTACAGAACTCAATCACCAAGATTTGGTTCTCACCGCAGATGAAACCAGCCCTTACAAACTGGTTTGGGATGTTCAGCCCGTTTTTCATAAAACTGAAAGAAGAAATGACGTTCATTTTTCGAGAACTGTGCTTGTTGATTTTCCCCAATATATTTTACTGAGTGAGACTGATTGGGATTCTAGTGCAAAGCCTCATTCTGAAGTAATAGTTACATATGAGCTTTTGAAAAATGAGCTTAGCATCCTAAGAGACAGTAAAATCTTTTATGTAAACGATGCAGATCGTGGTCATTACTGGGAAATTTCACAGGTGGCGACGACCGTCCTTGCTCCAGTCAAATATACCATGAAGAATAATTAACCTTAAAGGGAGGTTTATATGCAGAAAAGTTCCGCAACGCTGATTTCAATATGTATTGCCTTGTTTCTCATAACGGGTTGTTCAACACCGCAAAATAAATCGACGGCTACGGCTCCATCCGAACATATTCTGGCGGGTGATCTTGTAAGTTCAGGCTATCGTATTACAGATGAGCTGTTGTCTCAAACAAAGCATCGAATAAGCCAGAGTGACGTCATATTAGTTGCATCATTTGTGGATATCAATGATTTAAGCAAATCAACTACCTTCGGAAGAATGCTTGCGGAGCATGTATCATCAAGGCTATCACAACGGGGACATAAAGTCATCGATATGAGGCTCAGAACTGATTCAGTTTTTATGGAGGAGGGTAAGGGTGAATTTCTTCTGAGCCGGGACTTGCGATCTGTTAGTAAAAACCATAATGCGTCCGCTGTGGTAGTTGGCACTTATGCTGAATCGGCAAATGGGATATATGTTTCCGCCCGGATTATTAATCCATCCGATAGCACAGTAATATCTTCGTGCGACTACGGGTTGGTACTACCGCAGGGTACATTAGCAGCGCTAACGAGAAATAAATAACCTTGTGTTTTTATTTTTTGGGGAATGCCATCACATATTAGTTCAGTCGGCAGCTTTAGAAATCGTAATTGATGGGAAAACGTTATACATGAGGGTGAGGGAAATTGTATGAAGAACATCGCTGAAAGGCACGGTTTGAGGATGAAATTCCCGGTTATTTCTGTATGCAATGGTCTCTTTCTGTTTGCAGCAATTGCGGGGATCGCGGGGTGTGCCACCCAGAAAGAGCCACAGATTTTTTCAAAAGAAGAAATCAAAGAGAGGAAGATGATCGAGATACAGAAACAGGAAGACCTGATTGCCAGCGAAAAAGAGATCTCGGAAAAGATTCCGGAAATGACCGCAGAAGATTACGGGAAACTCGGGGATAATTACGTCCAGCAGAATAATATCGACATGGCCTTTATCCAATACAATAAGGCCATTCGCCTGGATCCTGGGAAAAATGACATCCGGTACAAATTAGGCCGGCTCTTCATCACGAGAGGCATGTTCGATGAAGCAATGGCAGAGTTCGAAGCAATTGGCAAAAACGACTCCAGGAATGCCTTCGCGTATGAAGGAAAGGGCATGGTATTTCTTGCAAAAGGAAATTTAGATGACGCAAAACAGAGTTTCAGGAAGGCCTTGGCGCTAAACCCGAAGATGTGGCAATTACATACCTTCATTGGGATAATCTATGACAATCAGGAAATGTACGATGCCGCGATAAGAGAATACCGCAAGGCCATCGCTATGAACAAAAACTCATCCGCCTCATATAATAACCTGGGCATGTCATATTATTTGAAAGGTGACTATGAAAAGTCGGTAAAGGCGTTTCACACGGCCGTTAAAATACCACCGGTAAACCGGAAAATGTATAACAATCTGGGGATGGCACTATGTAAACTCGGGAAGTACGGCGAAGCCGAAGAGGCCTTTAAAAAAGGCGGAGATAAGGCAAGCGCATATAATAATATCGGATATGTCTATATGACAGAACAGAACTATGAGAAAGCCATGGAAGCATTTGATAAAGCCATTCAAATCAAACCACAGTATTATGTCAAGGCACAGGAAAATAAGGAGATGGTAAAGGAGGCTCTTTCAAAACAGAATAAAGAACAGCATATACCCGGCAACGGAAATGGGAGATAGTTTGTGAGTGCGAAACTTGTATTTCATAACTACGCAAAACTCTTCTTTACTAATGGGAACGTGGAGAATAAAAGACAACCCCCTGAATCCCCCTTTGCTAAGGGGGACGTTGCAAGCCAACCCTCTACCCCAGTGTCTATAAAAATCCCCCTTAACAAAGGGGGATAAAGGGGGTTGTGCTTCCCCGTAACAAAAAGCGGGATAAGGGGATGTAAAACAAACTTAAGTTATGAAAATTTACTATAACCAGAAACTAAAAGCACTCTCCAGAAAACTCAGAAAGAAGGGTACCTTATCAGAAATATTGCTCTGGAATAAATTAAAATCCAGAAAAATAAAAGGCTATCAATTTATGAGACAAAAACCGATTGATGATTATATCGTTGATTTCTTCTGTAGTAAATTAAAACTGGTGATCGAAATTGATGGCATCAGTCATAACGATAAGTCTGAAATCGACCGGATAAGATGCCAGAAGTTAAAGTCATTAGGTCTGTCAATACTTCGATTTTATGATTGGGACGTTAAAAAAGATATTTACGCTGTAGTGAAGGCAATTGAACTCTGGATTGAGGAATTTGAGAGGAAAACACAACCCCCTATGTCCCCCTTTGTTAAGGGGGATGTGACAGTTCACCCCTCTAACCCTATTGTATATAAAAATCCCCCTTAACAAAGGGGGATACAGGGGGTTGTTTTTCCTCTTAATAAAGAGGATAGAGAGGATATCTTTCCCTTTTTCAAAGGGAATAAATAAAAAATCGACTTGATGCTAAGGAATTTGAATGCCGTCGCTAATAAAAAAGCATTACGAAAAAAGATATTTACAGGCAATATATTGAATTTCAAAAAATTAACAGGAACAGCCTTTAGAAAAGGAGGAACTAAGGTAATGGTAAACACGTACAAGGTAAAACGATATGGTAGCGTTTCTTTTTTGGCATTCTTTTTCTTCTGTTTTGTTTTTTCTGTGCAATGCTGGGCGCAAAACCCTGCAAAGGCAAGCGTAAATACAACACCGTCACAGAAACTTACCATGACAGCCAAAAAATCAACGATTCTTGAAAGCCAGACTCCGGTAAAGCGGGTTTCTCTGACAGACGAACAGATTGCAAGCGCCATGGTGCTTACACCCCAGCAAATTTATCTTGTCGGAAAAATTCCCGGTGTGACCAACATTACCCTGTGGGATGATCAGGACCGGATTAGTGCTATCTTTGATATTGAGGTGTTACCCGATATCAATAGTTTAAAGGAACGGCTTTATGAAATGTTTCCCCAGGAGGGAAACATACGGGTGACAGCCACCCACGACAGCCTTACCCTTTCAGGCACCGTTTCCAGTACCACAGTGCTTTCGCAGGTATTGGAGATTGCCAACGGATATGCACCCATAGGCAAGGAAGGCAAGCAGGTGAATAACCTGCTTGAGGTCGGGGGAGTTCATCAGGTCATGCTCGAGGTGCGCGTATCAGAAATGTCCCGTAGTCTTATTAAAAGGCTGGGCGTTAATTTTAGCTACTTAGTGTCTGAACGAAAACGCACTTTTTGTAAAAGTGCGAGGGCGATTTTTTCCTTACCAAGAGATCATTTTAAAATTTGAGGTTGGGTTTTTGCTGAAAATACGGTTCTTTTACACGTTTCCCTTGTTTTCCCCTTT
>JAUQXU010000377.1 GCA_030837935.1 Candidatus Brocadia sp. | reverse complement strand
TCCTGGGGTACATTTACGATAGCCGCAACCATACCCATAGCGTTGTTTATGGGGCTGTACCTTTATAAAATCAGGTATGGTAAGGTATTGGAAGTAACTATTATCGGTGTAATTCTTCTGGTATTAGCTGTCTTTTTCGGCGGTTATATCCCTGGCTCTGTTTTTGAACCGTATTTCAATCTGGACAAAAAGCTTATAATCTTTCTCATGGCCATTTACGGTTTCATTGCATCAGTACTTCCCGTATGGATGTTGCTCTGTCCCAGGGACTATCTTTCTACCTATATGAAGATGGGGACGGTCATACTCCTTGCACTTGGCGTAATATTTCTGGCACCCAATATCCACATGCCGGCTGTTACAAGGTTTGTTCATGGTGATGGCCCTGTAATACCGGGGGCGCTCTTTCCGTTTATGTTCATCACCATTGCATGCGGGGCGATATCTGGTTTCCATGCCCTTGTCTCATCGGGAACCACCCCTAAAATGATTGAAAATGAGTTAGAGATAAAGACCATCGGATTTGGCGCTATGCTTGTGGAGGGATTTGTCTCTGTGATTGCCGTTATTGCAGCAACCATACTGATACCAGGAGACTATTTTGCAATCAATACTAATCTCTCATTTGATGAATTGGCTCAACTGGGCTTCCCCGTAAGCCGCATCTTTGAATTATCTCAAGACGTGGGTACCGATGTTGCGGGAAGACCGGGCGGGGCGGTTTCTCTTGCGGTTGGTATGGCTTCCATATTTTCAAGCCTTCCGGGTATGAAGGCCCTCATGCCGTACTGGTATAACTTTGCACTCATGTTTGAGGCGCTCTTTATCCTTACCACCGTCGATACAGGCACGAGGGTAGCCAGGTTTATCTTACAAGAATTGGGCAGTTATGCATATAAACCCCTCGGAAAAACACATTGGATTCCGGGAACAATACTGTCGAGCTTCATTGTAGTTGGTTCATGGGCATATCTTATCTACTCGGGGAGCATATCGACCATTTGGCCAATGTTTGGCGTAGCCAATCAACTCCTTGCTGCAATTGCTTTCTGTGTGGGTACAACCATTATCATAAAGATGAATAAACTCAAATACGCCTGGATGACGTTTGTGCCTATGGTATTCATGTTTGTCACAACCTTTACGGCGTCTTACGAACTCTTCTTTGTTTTTCTTGAAAAGGCAGCCATGTCACCACCGACGGAGGATGCGTTTACCTTTAGACTTGATGCAGTCCTCGTTGCCTTAATGGCAATCCTTGCCGCAATTGCCATCTTTGACTCGGTTCATAAATGGTATGGTTACCTTTCAGAGAAAAAAGAGATTGTAACAACTGAGTGATAAGATAACAAATTTGAAGAGGCGATTACCTAATATTTAAGATGAGACCTTCACTCCCCCTTACCAAGCTCCTCGATTGCATTGAATAATTTCTCATGCTTTTTTTAATTTGAATATATTGTTGAGGTAAATTTTCCTTTGTCATACCAGCCTCCTTTTCTATGAGCAATTACAATTGATAACCTCGTTTTGTTATCATGTAATTATGATATTGAAAGGTAGTAGAATTTCCAATGATAATAACTGTCGTCATATCAATAGGGTGAGAAGTCATTTTATCAAGCGTCGTAATGGTAACCGATTCATCCGCCCGGGATGCGTCTTTTACAATGCCTACAAGGGTAGACGAGGACTTATGCTGGAGTACGATATTGGCAGTTTTTTCAATCTGCCAGTTCCTTTGCGAACTCTTGGGATTGTATAGCACGATAACAAAATCTGCCTCGGCAGCACACCTTACGCGCCTCTCTATGATTTCCCACGGTGTGAGCAAGTCACTGAGACTGATAACGGCATAGTCGTGCATAAGCGGCGCACCGAGCACGGCGGCAGCAGCATTGGCTGCAGGAATACCTGAAATAATTTCTAAGGGCAAATCTATATTTTCTTTAGAAACCATTTCCAGTACAAGTCCTGCCATGCCGTAAACACCCGGATCACCACTGCTGATGATAGACACGGTCTTTCCTGCCAGGGCTTCCCTGATTGCCATTTCTACGCGCTCAATTTCTTTACGCATGGCCGTAGCAACCACCTGTTTGTCTTTTGTGATATCCTTTACCAGGTCAACATACAGTTTGTACCCAACGATTGTTTCAGAATTTTTCAGTGCGTCCAATGCCCGCTGACTAATCTCATTTCTCGCCCCGGGGCCAATGCCTACCACGTAAAGTTTTCCTGGGCGATGGCTATGGTCACCCCGGGATATTTCTGTTTTTTTAATAGTAATCGAGTCTTCCTCCCCGAAAGAAGCGCTGCGGGTTCACACACTCCCCACACACCTATTTTTTCTTTAACAAAATTTGATTTACTATGCTCTTTGGCGCATGCCGCAATTTCCTGGCTGGAAACAATCCTTA
>JAUQXU010000376.1 GCA_030837935.1 Candidatus Brocadia sp. | reverse complement strand
GGGCTATCAGACGAACCGGATATGGTTGCCCGTATCAAAGAAGAGCTTGGGACGGCAGCAAAAGACAAATATCTTAAAGCCATTATCCTACGCATTAACAGTCCGGGCGGCACAGTTACCGCCTCAGACATGATCTATCATGAAATAGAGCAATTTAAGGAAAAAACCCATATTAAGATTATTGCATGCATTATGGATTTGGGGGCATCGGGTGGTTACTATGTGGCTGTTTCTGCGGATAAGATTATAGCACATCCCACCACGGTTACCGGCAGTATTGGTGTTATTATGCTCAATCTCAGTGTTGAAGGCCTTTTGCAAAAAATTGGTGTGAAAGATACCTCCATTAAGACCGGTGAGCATAAAGACATGGGTTCACCATTGAAAACGATGACGGAGGAGGAACGGAAGATTTTTCAGGGCATACTGGACAATATGTATGAAAGATTCCTGACGGTCATTGCAGAAAACAGGAAGGAATTAACCCTGGAAAAATTAAAATCGGTAGCCGACGGCAGGATTTACACTGCCCAACAGGCATTGAAAAATGGCCTTATTGATCGGATTGGTTATCTCGATGAGGCCATTTTACTGGCAAAGAAAGATGCAAGATTAACAAAGGCACGGGTCGTCATATATCACAGACCCGGAACCTACAAGAACAATATTTATTCTCAGCTCGGCAATTCCGGTTTTGGCGCCATCAATCTTCTTAACATCGACTTAAAAACATTCGTCAATTCAGGTACCCCATCGTTTATGTACCTATGGGCGCCGTAAAAAACAAATATCAAAATGCAAATTGCAAAATTATCGACTTTTCAACATTTCTTCCGGAAGCTACTATTTTGCATTTTTCCTTTGTTTAAATTAGGTCTTCGGCGACTTTTCGATGTAGAGCGAAGAGGCTCTTCGCTCTACAAACACAACTTTGAATTCCTTAACATGAACTTATATAACTACCCCTCTTTCCCCTCCTTCGCAAGTAGGGAATGAAGGGGAGGTCTTCCGCTGGTTATTTGCCATATTGGTTATGGTCACAAAACCTGCTTAGATAAAATGAAAATCCTATATTACCAAGCTAGCGCCCTGCTAGAATTTAAGCTTATGCAAATACTCCGCCACCTTATCTCCCATACTTGATGTTGAGAGTATTTTATCCTTCGGTGTACCCACTGAAGCAATGTCACCCGTTCGATATCCATCTTCCAATACACCCATAATAGCCTGTTCTATGGCATTCGATTCCTTGTTAAGCCCGAAGGCGTATTTCAACATCATGGCTCCGGACAGGATTTGGGCTAAAGGGTTGGCCTTACCTTGCCCTGCAATATCTGGCGCAGAACCGTGGATAGGCTCAAAGAGCCCAAAACCCGTCTCTGAGAGGCTGGCGCTGGGAAGCATGCCAATGGAGCCGGTAATTGCCGAAGCAAGGTCTGACAGGATGTCCCCAAACATGTTTTCCGTGACAATCACATCAAATTGTTTCGGGTTTGTCGCCAGTTGCATGGCTGCATTGTCCACGTACATATGGTTAAGTTGTACCTCTGGATAATTCCTTTGCACGTAATCAATGACCACTTTTCTCCAGAGTTTTGAGCTTTCCAGGACATTTGCCTTATCAACAGAGGTTAGTTTCTTATTGCGTTTCATCGCCGCCTCGCAGGCGATCTTGGTAATCCTCTGAATCTCCGTTACGGAATAGATCATATAATCAACGGCGTAATCCCCCTGAACGGCCCCTTCCTTCAAGATAAGGGACTTGACTTTGTTCTTACCGAAATACACCCCCCCTGTCAATTCCCGCACAATGAGGATGTCCAAACCCCCTTTCAATCGTTCTGATTTCAGGGATGCCGCGTCTGCCAATGGGCCAAAGATCACTGCTGGACGCAGGTTTGCAAATAAACCGTAAATGGCCCTCAAGGGCAACAATGCCCCCCGTTCCGGTGTCAATTCCGCTGGCAGGCTTTCCCATTTCGGCCCCCCCACTGAACCAAAATAAATAGCATCAGAACTGTTACAAATCTTCTTGGTTTCATCGGGCAATGGATGGCCATATCTATCATAAGCGCAACCCCCTACCAATGCCTCTTTATATTCAAAGGTATGGTCGAATTTCTTTGCAACGGCATCCAACACCTTTAGTCCTTCCTTCATTATTTCCGGTCCAATCCCATCCCCAGCCAGTACCGCAATGCATTTCTTCATCTATTCATCTCCGTATAATCCATAATCTTGATAAGTAAATTGTTTGAACCCAGACGCAATTTTTCCGAACACACAGTTAAAGCACGGTGCGCCGTGTCCCTACAAACCTTCTCTATCCTGTCAATCCGCGTTCATCTGTATTCAAAATAAGAAACAATTTTATCTTTATTTTGAAAATAGTCTACCTCTTTTTATTTCGCATATTGCGCTGGTTTGTTGAAACAGCTGATATGACAGGGTTTGGTTATTGGGGAATATAGATTAATGAATTGCTAGATTACGGTACGTAGCAAGACCTTTATGGATAGAATTTAATGAGTCGGCTTGTTACGTTACATCGTTACTAACAATGACGGCAGGACGTTTTTTTTCTCATTTCTCCGCTAACTGATGGATCGAAATTATCCACCATACCTCAGCTCCTTTTATGGGCTATATCCTTAAATGTTATTTCTGCCCATTCCATGGCTTCCGCTTCCCGCTTTTTGTCTTTTGCCATTTGGGCGTAGGCAGATTCTAAATTTGGTCGTACTACATGTGGACGAACCAGTTCCTCAATAAATTTGCTAATTTCTCGAGGGTCAAAGTGGAGATGGTCACCCACCCGTCTCCCATCTAGATATCTTTTTTGTCTGGACATCTTAATTGAGTTGTTTTCCCATTATCTACTTGGTTCACAATGTTAATAGGAATGGTCTTTTTCCCTAAAAAGACCTCTACCAAACTTCTGCGAATAATATCCTGTTCTATATTAAAAACAGCATGTGCCTGAGGAATATATACACCTCGCTTGAGATGTACCTTGTCAAAATCATAATTTAATGATTTTGCCATTTCATAAAGCAGGTCAACGAGAAGATCACTAGATTTCTCTGAGCTAGCAGTAAGCTTTGTTTGGTAATTTGTATCTTTTGTGTCTTTCGGATAATTTGAAAAATTGTCTAATAACAGTTTCCAAGTATCAACGATTTTTTATCTTTATAGAAAACAATATCAATCATGTTAAGAGCCTCAACATGAGATGGTGAAATTGGAGTGGCTCTCGTTGCCATGAGTGTTCTAAAGATTTGTATCTTTCGTCCTTTTGTTTCCTTTCGGGCTTCGATGAATTTCTGAATTTGAACAGCAAGAATGGGAGCTATTATCATGGCAGCAATAATAAGCCAATCGTTAATAGTCATTTGGTATTTCTACCTCCATATACTTTAATTGGAAATGTATCGTCGACCTTCATTGGGGTACGTTCATCTTTGAATATTCGGTGCGCTATTTTTGATGTCCATGATTACGTAATTGATAGTTTGACACAGTGCTCAACGGCGTGCTTTAGCACGTCCAATGGAATGACATGTTTGGATATTTTCAATTTCTTCATAAATTGTTTCAGGGGCAATATCAGCTCCATTTGGCCACGAAATAGTTCCTCCGTCAATTTGGGCTTTTTTAAAAAATTTTATATCTTTAAGCTTTTTGAATACAGGGCCTTTATCCAGCCATTTCGTAAAGTCCACACAGCCAGAAAGGCCGTCATCAAACACAATTTCGTAAACATAAGCCTTTTTATATTCAATTTTAACAATATCGTTTAGCTCCCACATAATTCTTACTCCAAAGGGTCAATTTTCTTTAATTCTTTGCCTCGTTTAGCCAATTCCCAATCCTGAGATAATTCCTTCTCATGTAAATCGATCCATTCTCTGATCAGCTTTGTAGCCGTCTTTGACCGAATACTACCTTTTAGAATGTTTCCTTTAAAATCAAACAACGCCTTTCTTCCTTGATATTCAACATGAAAATGTGGTGGATTATGATCATCAAAATACATCCTGATAATAATTCCGAAGAACATTGATATTACAGGCATTGCTACCTCTTGTGCTCTAACAGATGATATACACCAACTATGTCCGTAGATACTTTTGATAAATATAACAAATTTGGTATCCTATATTATTCGGTAAATTTGTAAAGCCTTCTTTTTTATCGAGTTATTGAAAATTTTTTCGATTATACACCATCTACGCAGACAAATAAAATAGAAATTACACCTTCTATTTATTGTTGATTCTGCATACAAAATGGCTAAAATTACAACTGAAATTAAATGTAAGGAATTTTAAAGCAACAAAGTCACAAGAAAGGTAGGACAAGCGTTTCGCTTGTCATTATTATATCAGGCGAGGACGCCTGACCTACCATTTATGTTTTTCTTTGTACCTTTGTGGTTTCGTGGTATTAAAAAGCCACCGAAGACTTAATTTTTAGGCCATGTTATCGTATACAATACAGACGCTTCATTGAAGATATCGGTTGTTATTCCCACACTAAACGAAGAATCCCACATTGAAAAAACACTTCA
>JAUQXU010000375.1 GCA_030837935.1 Candidatus Brocadia sp. | reverse complement strand
TCGGATAAATTGTAACATTTTGAAGTCCGATCTTTTCGAGGTGGTTCTTAATATACTCTGCACATTCCAGGATATCTTTTTTGTTTTCCGGGTTTGTGCTTATACTTGGATAGCTTAAGAAATGCTTAAGCTCTGTTATGTATCGATCCTTATTTTCTTTAATAAAATCCGTAGTACTGCTCATATTTTATTGTCCGTTCCCGCAGAATTTCTTGACCTGTTCCTGTGCAAACGTATCGGTAGGTTCAAATTCAATATATTTCTTATAATCAGCGCAGGCTTCCGCGTTTTTAGAAATTCCCGCGTAATTATTTGCTCTCCAAAGCCATGCCGAGCTGATGTTGGGGTTAAGCTCAATACTCTTTGTAAGAATCAGTATCCCCTCATTGAACTGGTTCAGGTAGAAATGTGAAATACCCGCATAAACGTATGCTGCTACATTCAGGATACCAAGATCAATTGCTTTGTTAAGCTTCAAAAGAGCCTCATCATATTTCTTTTCTTTGAACAGTGTCTTTCCGTATTCAAAATATACGTTCTCATCATTTGAGTCAAGGTTTATTGCCTTATCAAGAAGCTCGTATGATTTGGCATACTCTTCTTTATCAGCAGGGATCTTAGACCATTTCATATAGTCCTCTGAATTCAGGTCTTCCTGCTTTACCTTCATAAAAAACTCTTCTGCTTTTGTGTAATCCTTCTTTTCGATGTACACATAAGCTGCATATTTATTAGCTTCGCTGTAATTCGGATCAATTGCAAGAACATCATTCAGTATTCCAAGAGCCTCATCATATTCAGCTTTACCGTAACGGGCTTTCGCCAGGTAGGTTTTACCGCGCGGGGATCCCGGCAGAAGCTTATCGTATCTTTCAAATGCTTCTATTGCATCGTTGAACTTATCAAGCAGGTAAAATATCAGGCCTTTTTTAAAATATGCAGGTGCAAAGTTATTATCCGCTTCTGCCGATTTTATATAATTTTCCAGTGATAGGCTGTACTTCTTTTGTTTAAAGGCTATCTCACCCAGACCATATATTGCAGGAGCGAAGTTTGGCTTGTACTTCATTGCCAGATCGTAATTTGTCTTTGCCGGATCAAAAGCACCTCTTGCAAGGTACGCATCTCCAAGTCCAACATAGATCAGCGGGTTTTTATCATCAAATATCTTTGCCTGTGTCAATGATGCTATAGCTTTATCAACTTTACCGTCTGCGATGAAATTTTCAGCCTCTGCAGAAAGCACATTAATTATTGTAGAGATTTCTTCTTTATCAAGATCATCTTTGGTTTTATTAAGGGGCAGGAATTTTTTGGATTTTTCAAACTGTCCTGCTGCTTCGCTGTATTTTTTCTGAGAAGTATAAATTTCACCAAGGACTGAATAAGCCTCGGGGCGTTCATCATCTTTTTTAACTGCGTCTTTCAGGAATTTCTCGGCATCTTTTTCGGAACCGGTATTAAAAAGAGCAATACCATAATACAGGTTAGCGTCGTATGAATCCTTGGAAACACCTTTCAAAAGGTTAAGCGCGCTTACAAAATCGCCTGCTTTTACTGCTGCAATACCTTTATCAAGGTTATCCTGCGCATATATATTTGCGCTCACTGCAAATGCAGTGATAAGTAAAGCATAAAGTCCTCTGAGTAAATATTTGGTCATCATGACTGTATGATTAGTTTTAGTAGTATTAGTTTAGTAAGTTAGTTCAATTCAATTAATTTTACGGGCTGGGTTACGGGTACTAACCCGGACCTCAAAACGATACGCTGTCCGTCATAAGAAGCAAGAAAGCTTGTGAAACCGACAGAAAGATTCATTGAAAAATCTGTTGATATCACAAAAGCTTCGGTCACAAGCGGGTA
>JAUQXU010000374.1 GCA_030837935.1 Candidatus Brocadia sp. | reverse complement strand
GACCAGGGGACATTTTATGCCAGTATCACTACTCCTCCCGGCTCAACTTTAGAAAGAACCAAAGAAGTAGTAAATGAAGTGCAAAAAACATGCGAAGAGATTGAAGCCATAGAGTCGGTTTCTTCCTTAGCGGGAACAAATATCTTGTCTGACGGAACAGGCGCTACTTACGGCACGTGCTTAATTAACTTAAAAGATTGGCACGACCGGAAGGAATCTGTTAATGACATCATCGGACTTGTTGCCGAAAAGATCAAACACATTAAAGACGCTGAAATTGAGTTCTTCCCTCCTCCAGCCGTGCCGGGCTATGGAAATGCCAGTGGTTTTGAATTACGATTGTTGGATAAAACCGGCAGCGGGGATTTTAAAAAAATGGAAACGGTAGTCAATCAGTTTATCAAAGATTTAAAAGACCGCCCCGAGATAGCAAGAGCTTTCACCATTTTTGATGCAAGCTACCCGCAATACATGGTTCATATTGATAATGACAAAGCTGCTCAAAAAGGAGTAACGGTTAATGATGCGATGAGCACATTACAAACCTTATTAGGAAGTGAGTATGCCACAAATTTCATTCGCTTTGGTCAAATGTACAAAGTAATGGTGCAAGCGTTACCTGAATACCGGGCAAAGCCCGAAGATATATTTAAGTTGTATGTAAAAAACAATGAGAATAAAATGGTGCCTTTATCTGCCTTTATGACTATGGAACGCATATATGGCATGGATCAGATTACCCGTTACAATATGTATCAGTCTGCAGAGCTGAACGGAGAAGCTGCCAGCGGTTACAGCAGCGGAAGCGCTATCGCAGCCATCCGGGAAGTAGCCAAAGAAAAATTACCAAAAGGTTACGACATAGATTGGGCGGGCATAACTCGTGATGAAATACTATCAGGCAATGAAGCAATATATATTTTTATTATTTGTTTGGTATTTGTGTATTTGTTGTTGTCCGCGCAGTATGAAAGTTTCCTCCTGCCCATGCCCGTTATTCTCTCTTTACCAACAGGAATATTCGGAGCATTTTTACTCTTGATGGCAATGGGTTTAGAAAACAATGTTTATGCCCAGGTAGCCATGATTATGCTTATCGGTTTACTGGGTAAAAATGCCATCCTGATTGTTGAATTCGCCTCATTAAAACACAGGGAAGGACGAACACCCGTGCAAGCTGCTATCGAAGGAGCCACCGTGAGGTTGCGGCCAATTCTTATGACCTCATTTGCCTTTATCGCCGGGTTGATTCCGTTGATGCTTGCATCCGGAGCAGGCGCTGTGGGCAACAGAACCATTGGTGCAGCAGCAGCAGGAGGCATGCTGTTCGGAACACTATTCGGAGTAATTATTATTCCGGGGCTGTATGTCGTTTTTGCAACCCTTGCAGAAGTGTTTGCGAGGAAAGGCATCAAAGAAGAAATAGCATTTACGGAAACAATTTAAAACAATGAAGAAATCAATAAATAAACGGACTTGAAATGTTAAGGAATTTCAAAGTTTGTATCATAGCAACCAGACAACCCCCTGAATCCCCCTTTTCTAAGGGGGGCTTAAGGAAATCCCTCTTAATAAAGGGGGCGAGGGGGTTGTTTTTAACCGACATTTGCCGTATAGCTAAAGTCGCTGCCAAAGGCATCCTAATTTATGGGCTTGTGGCTGTATGCTTATTTATGGCAGGTTGTCAGACAACAACAAATATTGAAAGCAATACCATAAAACCAATACCTGAATCATTTGCAAATGCGAAAGATTCAACAAATTCAGCAACGATTGACTGGCGACAGTTTTTCTCTGATACTACATTAATTGGTTTGATTGATACAGCTTTAAAAAATAATCTGGATGTATTGATGGCCTTGCAAAAAATCGAAATGGCACGGGCAGATTTGAGATTGCGGAAAGGGGCTTTGTTACCAGAAATTTCGGGTGGAGGTTCTGTTGCACAAAGAAGATTCGGGCGTTACACGATGGATGGGGCCGGAAACAGAGAAACTGAGATTACCCCAGGACACATGGTGCCCGATGATCTTCCCGATTATTATGTCGGTCTGCAAACAACATGGGAAATGGATATTTGGGGCAAACTCCGCAACAAGAAAAAGGCCGCATTTGCTCGTTATCTTGGTAGCATCGAAGGGAAAAATATCGTGCATACCAATTTAATTTCAGAGATAGCAATTACCTATTACGAATTATTAAGTTTAGATACCGAATTAGAAATTATCAGAGAAACCATCAAGCTACAGGAAAATGCACTTTCCATTGTTACCATTCAAAAACAAGCTGCTGCAGCCAATGAGTTGGCAGTCCAGCAGTTTGAAGCACAATTGTTAAATTCAAGGGCTTTGGAAGTTGAAGTCCTCCAAAGAACTACCATAAGTGAAAACAGAATAAATTATTTATTGGGTAGATTTCCACAACCGATCATCCGTAAAAAATCAATTCTCCCAAAAGAAATTCCTGCTCAGGTAAAGGTCGGTATTCCATCAGACTTGTTAGAAAACAGGCCTGATATAAAACATGCTGAGTTTGAGTTGATGGCCACAAAAGCAGACGTAAAATCGGCAAAAAAGGCATTTTATCCTTCCTTTAACATTACGGGGACAATGGGTTTTCAGGCTTTTAATACCTCGTATTTATTTAGATCACCCGAATCCATTGCATACACAGCAATTGGTAGTTTAACCGTCCCGATAATTAACCGGAGTGCAATTCAGGCGCAATTTAAAACTGCACAGGCGAAACAGATAGAGGCATTGTACAATTATCAAAAAACAATTATCAATGGTTATATAGAAGTATACAATGAAATGAATAATATTAAGAATTTGGAACAGGCATACAACCTCACAACCAAAAAAGCGACAGCTTTAACTCAATCAATAGAAATATCGTCAGAACTATTCAAAACTGGCAGAGCAAATTACTTAGAGGTATTAATAACACAACAAAATGCTCTCCAGTCGAAATTAGAATTAGTAAGCACCAAACAACAGCAATTTAATGCCAGTGTAAATATTTACAAGGCGCTTGGTGGCGGCTGGAGATAGACGAAAGAAATGTTTTTAGCAAGGGTAAGACCGCCCGAATGCTTTTCAAAAAAGGGTGTTTTCGTTCAGACATGAATTACTTCTATGTATCATCTTCCGTCACGTAGATTACCCTTCCATCTTTCAGCCGATAAGCTGTTCCCAGCCGGGTGTCTTCTCCCTGTAAATTCTTATCGGTAACTTTTTCAATTTTTACCTGTTTTCCTTTTCTTCCAGGCGGAACCTGACAGGGACTGCCACCCTGGATTTAACAGTCAGGTCTCCTATCCGTTGAGGTTGAAATCTCCAATGTCTCACTGCCTTTAAAGCCGCCCGATCAAGCAGGTGATAACCACTGCTCTGTTCAACTTCAACCTTAACCGGCATACCTTTGTGATCTACCTCCACACTGAGTATCACGAGTCCTTCCTGATGCATTTGCCTTGCAAGTTGAGGGTATTCAGGAGGTTGGTTCTGGAAATAACGCGGTTTACTTTTCGTTCTGATCGTTCCTAGAGAAGAACGCGGCATAGTTTTAACTGTTTCTTGCTGTTTTTCTATTGGTGAAGTAATGGATTTAGCAGCATCTATATTTGGTTGAGGCAGTGTCACCTGCTCTTCCTGCGGTATAACCTTAACTGTTTCCTGTTGTTTTTTCGTTGTGGACGTATTAGGCCTAACTGTATCTGCCTCTGGTTTCGACAGTGTCTTAACCGGTTCCAGCTGTTTTTCTGTTGTGGGTGTAAAGGATTGCACCGTAACTACGTTTGGTTGCGCCGGTGCCTCCGGTTTTTCCTGCGGCACAGTTTTCACAAGTTCCTGCGATTTTTCCATTGCAGATGTAATGGATTGAACTGACTCCGTGTCTGATTGCGACACGGCAGTCAACAGATCAACGTCGATGCTCCCCGTGTCAGATTGAACGCTGTACTGAACATGCTTAACAAAATACTTTCCGCCAATAAAAAACAAGATACCATGAATGGATAATGCAAGAATAAATCCCTTAATCATGCCGTGGTTACCGGGTTTGATCTTGTAGTAGTTGAATCTATCTGTTGTCATTTTTGTAAAGGTTCCCCCAGCTTTGTCTGAATGGCAACTTTCGTGATTCCTGAAGACCTTACCTCGTCAAGTATTTGAATTGCATTACCAAAATAGGCTTCCTTGTCCCCATTAATAAAAACCCTCGTGTCTGGATTTTCTGTCTTTAATTGTTTCAAGCGATGGGGTAAAAGGCCTGGAGCGAGTTTTTCTTGATTGAGGTATACATCTCCTGACTTTGTGACGGTGATGGTTACTGCCGTCTCGCGCTCTTGAGGTGTGCCTGTAGCGGCGGCGGGCAAATTCACACGAATGCCCTGATTCTTGACCATGGAAAGAGAAACCATTACAAAGGTCGCCAAAAGAAAAAATATGACATCAATAAGCGGAATGATCTCTATCCTTGCCTTCCGTCTGGTTGTTGGTAGTGGTATCTTCATAAGCTTTTATCCTGTTTTAAAAGCAAAAGTTCGAGATGCGTGGTGGCATCCTCAATTTCATGCCTGGCTTCTTCAAGTCGTGCGTTGAGATAGTTAAACGGAATAAGAGCGACAATGGCGGTAAGAAGGCCGTATGCGGTGGCAATTAAGGCCTCGGCAATGCCGCCGGTGATAACCGTAGGCGCATCAAGCTCCCTGCCGCCCAAAAGACCAAAGGCTTGTATCATGCCGGTCACCGTACCAAAAAGACCCAAGAGTGGTGCAAGGGTAATAATGGTGTCAAGCACCGGAAGCCCACGGTTAAAACGCTTAAGTTCCTTATTTGCAGCCTGCAAAAGGGCGTTTGAGAAGGCTTTGTGACGGTGGCGAAGACCGTGAACAAGAGTGACGGCAACAAAATCTGTGCATCCTTCTCCTGCCTGTATCGCTTCTTCAATTTTTCCTTTCTCAACTTCAGAAAATATTTTTCCTACCGTTTCCGGATACCTTGATCTTTTTTCACGGATAAGAAATGCAATCCGCTCTATAATTACGGTTAGGGCTGCCAGAGACGCAACGAGGATAGGCCACATGAGAGGTCCTCCTCGTAGAAATAAATGAAACATATTTTCCTCCTTTTTAAGTTATTCCGTTTAAGTCCCCCTTAATAAGGGGGGATTCAGGGGGTTGTGTTTTTTTCTGGGCTATTTTACAACCCCCATCGCCCCCTTTTCTAAGGGGGATTTTCAATGCAATACATCGTATAGCCCGCTTAGATAAAATGAAAATTCCTATACCATTTAATTAAAACCGGAAAGTCAGCGCGGCACGTACCGCAATGGGTTCAACCGGTTTAAAGTGAATGTCATTATGCGGAGCGACCTCCTCTTTCAAACGCGATGGATAATAATAATCAATCTCGTGATCCCTGTTGTCGAGGAGATTGAAACCCTCGACACTGAGAGTCCAATTTTTGTTGAAATTGTAGCCCACTTTTGCGCTCAGCAGACTGGTGGAGTTGGAGCGGATGCTATTGTCTTCCGTAAGAGGACGAGGACCGAAATACCGCAACCGCAGTTCACTGAAAAGGCCACGCTCGCCTGGCTGATGGAACGCAATTCCTGTGGCAATAACGCTATCAACTGCGTCTGGAATATACCGCCCTTGAACTCCGAGATCATCGTTAACGACAGTTTGACGAAACCTGGCGTGTGAAAATGAGAAATCGGCATCCAGAGCAAGCCATTTGGTGGGCGTATAGTAATTTGTCCACTCGACACCATAACGTCGACTCGGGGCGCCAGCCTCGGTACTGCCGGCATCTCCAGAAAAAACTAATTCCGAATCCATATCCAGCCACCACAACGCCAACGTGCTTTGTAACCCCTTAACGGCAGTCGTGCGTACGCCGATTTCTGCCCCACTCGTACGTACCAACGGATCGGCAGTTTCCACAGGGTTACCCGTCTTTGGATCAACACGTTGTGTCACACCGCGACCATCATTGCTGTGGAAACCGATGCCGCCGCTCAGGTAATACTCCGTTTCT
>JAUQXU010000373.1 GCA_030837935.1 Candidatus Brocadia sp. | reverse complement strand
AGGAATTTCAATCTTTTGTAATTCCCCTCCAGAAAGAGGGGATTAAGGGGTGTGTACATAATGTCATAACACACCCCCGGCCCCTCTTTCTAGAGGGGAGATTTAAAGTCGTTGCCAAAGGCAACCTAATTTATCGGCCGTTGTGAATGGCTATTTTTATTTTAATTGTACTACAAATTTTTCTTTTTTCAACAGACTATGATTAAAAGGGGCTACTACCTATACTAAACGTGTTCATTCATTGTGATTTATTAAAAACATGAAAACAAGAACCCCGAAGGGGTAAAATGATTATAGAAGAAAAAATCAAAAACAACACCCAATCCCAAAGGGATGACATACTGGACACGCCAGGCATCTCACGGGAAAATGATCATATCACCCCTTAGGGGTTTATCTTCGGGGTTTTTGCTATCGTCTATAATCATTTCATCCCTACGGGATTCATAGCGCTTTCATTGAATAGTATGAAATCTATCGTTAGGAATTTCAAAATAAAATCACAATCTGTAAACATTCTTAGTATAAATAGCTCATCAGGAAGGAACCGTTTGGGTACAATAATTACATCTCGTCTCTATTTGGAAGTTTGTTTTTCTCGGGATATTGAATTGTCTTTAGGGGTTTTTGACAGAAAAAGTTTTATGGGTTCCGGAACTGGTCTTAAGCTAAGACCATCATACCATCCAGAAACATTTCCATGCATCCAATCCTGTCGTGTCTCTGTAAAAACGGTGATTACATCTTTTGATGGAATAATCATAAGAGAAATCTCTATCCACGGTGAAACAGCATTGCCCCCGATATAGTTTTTATGTATCGCGGTAAAGGCAAGCGCCGGATTCCAGGAACCGTCCAGGATTCCTACGATCGTTATATCCCCAATATCGTCACCATAAAAAGCCATATGCCCAGTTAGAATGTACGGGGTGTTTACTATTACTTTAACTTCCTGATATAGCCCGCCTCGTGCAGTTCCGATGGAGACTACCTGCTGTGTCAGGGCAAAGAAACCGCTTGTGGTGGGAGGTATAGGAGTTCCAATCGTACCTGGAAGGGCAATGGTTATATGGGTGGGCGATTCCACCGGGGCACCATCGCCATCCCAAGGATAAGTTTCCCAATACTTCCATCCCGTAATGTCCCCCGTTTCGAAATCACCGTTTTTCAGTAATTCTGCTGCGGGCGACAGACGTATGATAGCTACGACAAGTGTTAAAGAGAGTAAAATGTATTTCATTTAATCTCTCGATACGTGGTTTTTGTAAAATGACAAAAGAAATTCTTTACTACCTGGCGCAGCATAGCCGCAACCAAAAAACCCTCTCTTTACCCCCCTTCGCAGGGGGACACAGAGGTATTAAAATACTTGCAAAAAAGAGCTTTTTACAGGATAATGCTATAGCATAAACAGAGAAGATGAGCTAAGAGGTACATACTATTATTTTCGTTTGGGTTTTAACCTTTTGTACGTTGCGTACTCCTCATCGGCTTCTTCTTTCATGCCTTTTTTATCATATACAATA
>JAUQXU010000372.1 GCA_030837935.1 Candidatus Brocadia sp. | reverse complement strand
CGAGCCTCGTCGCTCAACAGAAAAACAGTCGCCGCAGGCCTAATGTAAAACACAAAACCATGACTCATAAGAATTACACAAACATTTTAATATCAATTACAGTATGGAACTACCTATACTCTCATTAAAGGCCAAGCGGAACTCACTCCATCCATGGATATTCAGCAGAATGATCCGCCATCCTCAGCAACGCCTGCAACCAGGCAGCCTGGTAGAGGTAATTTCCAGGGAAGGAAGCTTTATTGGCAGAGGTATCTACAATTATAAAAGTAATATTGGCATTCGTTTGTTAACCGAGAATGCCTCTGAAATGCTGGGAAGTGAGTTCTTCTTCAAAAAACTTGAACAGGCAAAGATACTTCGTGAGGACATTCTGGGGATTCACAGAACTTCTAACTGCTATCGGCTGGTACATGGAGAGGCCGATGGCCTGTCGGGTTTAATTATTGATAAGTTCGCCGATGTTTTTGTCGTGGAACCATACTCTGCCGGCTATATCGGAATAATGGAATGGATCGTATCTGCTTTACAGTCCCTTTATCCCGGCAGCCGGATTGCTGTGCGCCCGGACGAACGAATTGCCGTTAAGGAAGGGACTGATTTTTCAAGGGTTGCGAAGGCTTATCCCAGCCCTGATTTTTTAGAAATCAGAGAAAACCTTTTGAGGATGAAGGTAAATCTCAAGACGGGACATAAAACGGGATTTTTTCTTGATCAGCGTGAGAATCGGTTTACCCTGTCACAGTACTGCCACGGCAAGGAGGTGCTCGATTGTTTTTGCTACACGGGCGGATTTGCCATTTCTGCAATGCTGGCGGGCGCAAAGTCGGCTTCGGCAATAGACCTCGATGAAAAAGCACTGGAAACAGCTCTGGAAAATGCGCGGCTCAACTCGGTAAAAGTAACATTCCAGCACGTTAATGTATTCGACCACCTGCGTGTGATGATCAGCAAGGGTATGCAAGCTGATATCGTGATCCTTGATCCGGCCAAACTTGCCGGATGCACCGAAGAGATCAACCGGGCGCATCGAACCTACGGTGATATCAACAGGCTTGGCATGCAGGTCGTTAGTCCGGGGGGCATCCTGCTGACATGTTCTTGCTCAGGTCTCGTATCGGAAAGGGACTTTCTTTCCATCCTGACCCGTTCCGCTGCGGAGGCGGGAGTTGTGCTGCAAATCTTTAAACTCACGGGTGCTTCGCCAGATCACCCTTTTTCTACCATCTTTCCCGAGGGACGATATCTTAAGGCGGTCTTTGCAAGGGTATTTCCCTATACAAAAAAAGAATAAATGTATACTATTGGTATGAAAAGAACCACCACGTTGATCCTCTTCCACAAGGGACGAGGTAATACGGGAATTTCTGGTGAGAGGATTTATGGCCTAAACTGTTACAATTTATTATGCAAGATATTCCATTATTTCCTGTTACTGTGGTTGGTAGTCTGCCGCGTTCAAAAGCCATTTTAAAAGCCCTGGGCAAAAGACAAAAAGGCCTGATCGGGGATAAAGAATTTGACTCACTGGTTCATGAAGCGACACTGGATGCGCTCCGGCTGCAGGAAGAAGCGGGTGTAGATATTGTGACAGATGGTGAGCAACGGAGGGATAATTTCTATTCCTTTATTGCCGGGCATATTGAAGGCATCCGGTTGGTCACCTTAGCCGAGATGCTGGATTATGTGGAAGACAAGGCGTCTTTTGAACGGCTGCTCAATGCACTGGACGTGCCTGCGTATGCTCTTAAAAATCCGGTGGTGACCGGCAAGTTGAAACAGAAAAACCCACTGGTTCTCAATGACTCTGTATTCTTGTAGTATTGTTATTCAGCACAGATGTCTCTTTTTGGTTGTGGCTATGTTACTTAAGTGGTTCGATGACTTCAACCCCCTTTGGTACATTGAACATGAATAACTTGTCGGACATGCCCTTATTAAGCTTGATATTTTTAAGTTCAATGACATTAACGATCTCTCCCGCGCTCTCGTAAAGTTCTATCCTGCCTGGCAGCCAGAACCCTTCCTCTATCCACAATCGGATGTCGGAATATTGAGACTTTGGGTCTTTTGGCAGTAGATCTAGTATATAAAATCGTTTCTTTCCGTCTTCCTTTGTTTCGAGCAGGGTGATTGTATAATCTTTTTTTGCCGAATTTACAGATTCCCCATAACCAAATTCAAAAAAACTCAAACCCTGCGAGGACTGTTTCCCTTTATTCATGTCATATTTTTCGACCTGCTTCTCTGCCGGATGATATACCCATACATACTTCCCGTCTACAATGTTTATCTCATTGCGGGGGGGATAAAATTTCAGGTATAGCCTCTTGGGTTTTTTGTAACTCATCTCACCCTGTGAGACCTCCGTTGATTCAAGCAGGGTTATCGTGCGGGTAAAGGTCATATCCGCCTTCAGGGTTTTGAACGCAGTATTCGCCTTTTCTATCTCCGAGAGTACCTCGTCGACGTTTTTTAATGCAGGAACTCCCTTTGAGAAACCCGGCCTATGAAAAATAAAGATAGTCGTGATGAAGAGGGTAAATAAAACAACCTTATTTTTATACACTATGTCCTCCATTCAAACCTGCGGCAATTCTTTCAAAATGGGTGATAATGTCGATGACTTCACGGATACTGTTTATTTCGAAATCAGGAACAATCTCGGTCTCTATATATTCCTTATACCGAAGCAAGACCGTCTTCGTGCCCGCTGCCTTGCCGCACATAACATCATACTTGTAATCACCCACCATCAACAAGTGATCGGTATGAATATTCATCCTTTCGCTCAGCAAAAAGATAGGATCAGGGGCAGGTTTTGGTTTGGTATCTTCCCGGCTCACAATAAATTCAAAATGTAACTTATGTTTCCGGAGGACGGTTTCCACTGATTTGCGGGAGTTGCGGGTTAAGAGCGCCTTTTTCAGATGCTTTTTTGAGATAAATTCCAGTATTTCCAACACCCCTTCATTGAGTTCTGACTCAAGTGCAGATTGCGCCTCATACCGTTCCAGGATTTCCAGCGCCCTCCTCTGCTCCTCCGGGCTTGACCTTTCTGCATAATCGATAATGAAACCGACCTTGGCGCCGATTTCCCGCTCAATGGCCGCAAAATCAACATTTGGTTTGGTAAGTGTGCCATCCATGTCAAATATAATTCCACGTAACATATTTTACCTTTTTTGCTCCTTTTTTAAGTGTTTTCGTGCTTTTCGATTTCCTTTGATTCTATCAATAATTTCAAGTCATTCAAGGAAATTAACTCTTGTCTGTTTTTGCCAGTTTTGATATGCTTTTTATAGTAAACGCAACAAAAAGGTCGCCATTACGAGTGGAATGAAGCAATCCGGGTTTCACAGGTAAATACATTTTATGATACTGATAAAAGCAAAATATCTCATTCAAAATCCTGAAAAATGTGTTGAGAACGGGGCGGTGGTCATTGAGGGTACAAAGATACACTGCGCTGGTACATGTGATGATATCAAGGCGATTGGCGGTATTGATAAGATTATTGATCTGGGAAATGCCGTAATCCTTCCGGGTCTTGTCAATATACATACCCATCTCGATCTCACTCATTTACATAATCGCATTAAACCTACGAATAATTTTACCCACTGGGTCTTTCAGTTGATGGGGGCGAGGATACGGTGGAAAGAGGCCGACTATACCGCATCAATCGAAAAAGGGATGCATCTCTGTGTTGAGGCAGGCACTACCACGGTTGCAGATATTGCCAATACGGGATATTCTTTCGCTGTATTAAAAAAGAGTCCTTTACGCAAGGTTATCTATAAGGAGATTATCGACTTAAATCCTGATCACGCAAACGACTTTATTGCAAAAATTCAATCAGAATTATCTGTGTATGAGTCAGATGACTTATTACGCATAGGACTCTCTCCCCATGCACCATATTCCGTGTCGAAGGAGTTATATCAGGCAGTGGTTCAATATGCCAGCCAGACCGGTATGCCTGTCTGTACCCACATTGCAGAAACACCGGACGAGATTGAATTCCTGGTGAATGGTGCCGGGAATTTTCCTGCCTTTCTTCGGCAGTTACTGGCTATGCCTGCTCAATGGCAACCGCCGGGACTCACTCCCATACAGTATCTGAAGGGGACTGGGATGTTAGATAGCCATCCACTTCTGATCCATTGCAATTATATTACCGACGAGGAAATCTCCCTGATCAAATCATCAGGGGCAAGTGTTGCGTTTTGTCCCAGGAGCCACCGTTTTTTTGGTCACATAAACCATCCTGTACGGAAGCTCTTGGATGCAGGGATCAATGTCGGACTGGGTACCGACAGCCTGGCGAGTAATGATACGTTGAGCATCCTGGATGAGATGAAATTTCTATTTCTTCACTATGCTATTTCACCAAAGAACTTACTTGCCATGGCTACGGTAAACGGGGCAAAGGCCCTTGGTCTGGAATCAAAGGTGGGGCAAATTAAGGAGAATTATGAGGCAGACCTCTGTGGAATCAGGCTGCCAGATGCTCACCCAAAAGATGTTTACCATCAATTTCTTGACGCTGCCTCAGAAAATATATTCACCATGGTTTCTGGGTTCACATGTTATCAGGCATCTTCTCACTAGCATCAGACTGAACGTAAATCGTACCCGTTATCTCGTTAAAACCACTATGCCCACCCTGATCAGTGCCAAGAAAGACGAAGATATTATAGATCTGTCCATTCAGTGAGATTTCCAGCTCGCCAATCTCAATCTTTCGCTGAGAAGTGCGAATCTGAAATCCCATTACCAGACAGGCTCAAAGCGCACCTAAGATATACTCAACGGCGCTGGGTGCATCTCTTTGACATCAAAACTGGCAGGCTGGAATGTCCGTTGAAGCGCCAAGGATCAAGGGCACGCACCTTCAACACCTGGCCAGTTTTGAGAGGTTTCATTGCCTTCATGAGGGCAATGATTAAATCACCACACCCCATCTCTTCCAAACCGGCTACGGCATCGGGTGTAATGTTTTTTTGATCGGTTATTTTCGTCATAGTAAATTAATTAACAACCTTGATAAAGACACCTGCCTTCAGGCTGTTTATATACTGGTTTTTCAATCTACTAATTTCTTCACGGTAAATTTTTTTGTAAATCTCTTCCTGCACTTCCTCACATTCCTGAACTTTTTCAGGTTTGATAAGTTCCATTTTAAATATATGATACCCAACAGGTGATTCTATAATCGCACTCCGTTCATTATCCTTTAATTTATAAATAACGTCCCGGAGGTCCTTCCTCATTTCATC
>JAUQXU010000032.1 GCA_030837935.1 Candidatus Brocadia sp. | reverse complement strand
CCATATTTGGAAACCCGGTGTGAAGATTGAAGAAGTGATAGAGGAACTGTCAGGTTTCTCACTCTCCGGATCGTCCTCAGCGCCGAAAAACGTTCATATTTGTGGCGAGGCCTATTCCGATTATCAGGGATTTATAGAAGGCGGACTCCGCACAGCGCTGACCGTAGTGAATCACATCGAATAACAGCCATGGCAGGAAGAGGGGTCACTCATGAGAAGCCTTTTGTCAACGATAAAGATTTGGCCCCGCCAACTAATACCCTAATATAAAAACGGTGGAGTAATAAATGGGGAACGAACAAGAACTTGAATCACGTATCAAATCTCTTGAGGATGAACAAGAAAAATCGCACCGATTTTTCAAATATACTTTAACGGCAATAACAAGTATTTTCATTTTTGTTGGAGTCCTCCTTGCCGTTTTGTCTATATATTCAAATACAGAAATATCGAATGCTGTAAGAGACATGGAAAGAAAATTTGAGGTTCTTTCAAATCAAGCACTGATAAAACCGAAGTTGGAAATATTTTATGATGGCCAGCCTATTAGCGGTAACACAGAGGGTACTTTAGTTATACATCGTGCCAAAAAAGATAAATAAGTATGTATAACAAGTCATTGGAGTTGAAAGAGTGCCACAGTGCGCTTTTTCAGCTTGCATTGTTTTAAGGTATGCAAATTGGTTTTAGGTATTTTGTTGTTATATAGTGGCACTCATCATTCAATATACAAAACTACAAAACTGAGCGTCCATCTGATCTCACGCCAAAGACTAACGACGAAGTCTCCTCTTGGGCATGGATGAAAGGGTGCGTAAAGTAAGGAGATTGAAAATCTTGAAAAAATAAAAGACTCGTTTCAGATCCTAACTCTTATATGAAAGAAGCATCGATTCCAATTCTTGCCCTGACTTCCCAAGCGCTTCTCTTACCTGTTCAAGGAAATGGTAGCTTTCTTCAATCTTATCTTTCAATATCAATTGGATAATAAGGATATGGCCGATCTTTTCGATGAGCTTATCGGCATTGGGTATGTTTAAACTATAAATCTTTTCTTTGATTTCAAGCTTCTGATAAATCAGGTCTACAGAGGGGGTCAGGGTGCCGGTAAAGTCGTCAAAGAGGGCATTTTCCTTTTTCAGATTCAGTTGGTTAGCTGCCGCATCAATGACAGTAACTGTCATCGGTGATGGCCCACAAAGGTAAAACATAATATTGGGATCGGGGGAGAGATATTTTCTCAAGAGCGGTCCGATAAAGCCGACTTCACCCTTCCATTGATTTCCTTGTTCATCTACAAGCCCTTGTTCATTTATTGTCTGCTTACTCTCCAAAGAAACACAATGAAAATATTTCTTGTCCACATCGTTTAATTCGGCAGGATTGTCGCCGCGAAATGCGCCAGAAAGCACCGGTACGCATTTAAAATTGGGATGCTTCTGTTGCCAATTTAACCATTTTGGTAAATAGGCCATAGGAATATCCTGGAATCGTCTTTCTCCCAGGAAAAATATGGCTGTATCCTGCCTGCCTTCCTGAAACCACTGTTCTAAGAGCGCCAAAATAGGCGCCAAGCCAGCTCCACCTGCCACAAAGACGGCAGTATGAGGTTCTTTCTTCAACGTAAAATGACCGTACGGACCCGCAAAACGGATCTTTTCTCCGCGGAAAAAATTCCACAGGCTTTTCTCTAAAAGATAGTTATGCACGCAACCAGGCCCAATACAGGGAGGACCACCTTTTTCTATGGACATGGTTGGATGAGCAGCGGCCATACGAACGATGAGCTTTAAAAGATCAGGTTCTGTAGATGCAAGGGAATAACCCCTGTACAGCATCGTACCAGGTGTGTAGGGAATATACTCTTTTCCTAAAATTTTGCATGCTTCCTTAATAAAGTTTCCATACTTTTTATAATACTCTTCTGCAAAATCTTCAGGAATTGTTAACTGGATATATTGTCCCGGTTTATAGTGAATAGGCTTTGATGGTTTGAGCCACAGCTCTACCTTATCGCTGGTAAGTGCTCTCTTCTTAATTACCCATGCCATGTATTTCTTTACATGCAGGGTGTCCTTAGGCAGATACAGGCTTATATCCTTTTCAACCCTGACCTGGCAGGCCAGTCGTACATATCCGTCTCCTATCCCCTGCTCTAAAAATTTTCTGGAAGCTTCCCTCGTACGCATGTCAAAATGAGGAGTTTCTACGGCTGTATACGATCCAACGTCGGTATGGAGTTTTACTTTACACTGACCGCAGGTAGCCATGCCGCCACAGGCAGCAGGAATATTGAATCCCCTGTTCTGAAGCAGAGATAAAAGCTTTTCCCCACCTTCGATGTCGAGTTCTTTCCTGTATTCATCGTCGCTTAACACGACAAGTTTGCGTTTCTCACCACGGCCAAAGAACTGGTATACGACCTCACTAAATATGCTAAGGACCAGTACCAGTAAGGCAAGGATTCCCGCGCCAAGGAAGAGAGGAATGGTCATTGTTTTGCTCCAAGCTTCTTTTCGATACTTTTTAAACGTACAGGGATTTCAATATTTTATAATTCCCCTCTAAAAAGAGGGGATAAAGGGGTGTGTAAGTTTGCCGCAACACACCCCCAGCCCCTCTTTCTAGAGGGGAGCTTAAAAGTCGCTGCCGAAGGCAGCCTAATTTAACGTTTAGGAACTTCAAAGCTGTGGTTGTAAAGCGAAGAGCCTCTTCGCTCTACATTGAAGAAAAGTTGCCGAAGGCCTAATTAAAAATCAAGCGTTTCATATTTTTTAACTACTTTACTATCTCGTAACAACTGTAATATTTTTCTCATCTTTTTTCAGTTCTATAGTTTTCATAAGATTTCACCTGCAATCAAAATATATGAATCATTCCAATGCCCGTAAATATGGCGGCCATTATACCCAAAATTAGAATTGCAATGGTATCTTCATCCCATGCCGTAGTCGGAACAAAGAGACGCTGGCGTCTTAACAAGGCAAGCCATACAACGACCATCATCCAGTGAAGCCCGTATCCAAATGCCGTTACCGTTGTAACCAAAAACTTTGCCCCTGTGGGTATCGTAAACGTGGCGCTGGCAAGGACAATACAATTAACCGTGATGAGTTCCAGAAACTGCCCCATCTGTTCGTATATGTTCCTTGCAAATTTTCGTAAGAGCACACTCAAAATTTGTACAAATACGGCGATGGTAACGATAAAAACCGTGAGGTAGAAAATATTTTCCAGCCGGATAGGGAGAGACGAATATTTTGATAAAAAGTCACTGCATCTCACCAGGATATTATGATAGACTAACCAGTTCAAGGCCGTGGACAAGGTGGTTACAATAATTACCGCAACTCCCATCTTCCATGCCGCATCGATTTGGCGCGATTTATTTATCAGGGGACACAGGCCTAAAAGCTTGCTCAGCACAATTCCATCAAAGAACAGGGCATTAAGCAGGACAGGGAAAAGCACAATGAAATATTGGTGCAACGCGGGAATTGTTTCTATGTGTACGATAAAACTAACAAACAGACAGACCCCCAGCCCCGTTGCGATCAGAAAAGTCCTGGAGATTCCCCGTTTGGGACGGGGTGTAGCCATGGGAACCCATTCATGAGTTGCAGATGAAGCGCATTCACACGAAGAAGCCTCCTGGCATACAATCCCTGTCTTGAGAAGAAATGGACGCAATAAGAGACGAAAGGCTGCCAGTGCGAAGAATCCACCCACCGGTGTAACCATAAGAACCACCCGTGGAAATGTATCCGATAGCACAGGGAAGCCCATGACCGTTCCAAAACCCAGAGGTTCCCGAAGAAATGCAAGCAGAATCAAAGCCGCGGAATACCCGAGGCAGGCCTTCAGTATCTTCTTTTGGGCCTCCCAAAAATCGACAGTCAACCCCTCGGAGATAACAGCAAGCACGATACAATTTGTTGTAATAAGGTCGATGTATGCCTTTATGTTGGAAGTAATCTCGGGAACAAAGGCCTGTGCAAAAAATCCAAAGATGGCTACAAAGACAGATACAATAATCATCAAAAGGGAGATTTTATGATGCGTCCCGGCTGTGGATATCAGCCTTTTGAAGGGATAGACCAGGCAAAAACTGCCGGCTGTTACCAGCGTCACGCCGAGCCCCATAGTCAGTGAATTTTCCAGTTTATTCGTTACCGCCAGGGAAGAGCAAAATCCAAGTCCTGCGCCGGCAGTTAAGATAAGGTTATCCCTCATGAAGTACTTAGAAATCTTTCGTATGTTTCGCTTTAACCCTACCATGTGATGTCCCCTTGCCCTGCCCAAAATTCTTTCATGGCGTCGTTAAGAAAAGACTCGATTCCCCTGCTGGTGTTTGTGGCGCCGGTAATCGCATCAACCTCATTAGCACCCTCAGACCTTTTTCCTTTGACCACGAATATTTTAGGTCTCAACTTCTTACCAATAAATTGTTTCTTAAACTGATCCTCTGTAATTCTACCCCCTAAACCTGGTGTTTCACTGTGGTCCAGCACCTCAATGCCTTTCAGGGTTTCAAGGTCAGGTTCAACGCAAATAAAGAGGGACATGGCGCTCGACTTATTGTAACCATAGCCCATCTTGGATTCTACAAATCCAAGACCTTGAAGCTTTTCGTCCTTCACATATTTGAATATTCTTTTTCCACTGATTGGCTTTTCTTTAGCTGTTTGCGTACCGGCAGGCTGCGTCTCCCAGGATATTGGGGTTGGTTCTTCGACTGTTATGTTGTTCCCAAAAACCTCCTTGATATCCTTCTTGTCGTAGCTCTTAAAAGTAAAACCTGCTATGCTTTTTTCTTTGACACGATAAGGTATATGAAAAATATCCAATACGGCACGCTTCTCCTTCACATCATAGTATTCTGCAATTTTGGGGGATGTGTAAAAATATACCATAAGAAGTCCTGCGCAGGGCAAGAAGGTAATCAAGATGATTGAAGCGACACGGAGTATAATTTTTTTTAACTCTTCCATCTCTTTTTAAGAAACCACAGATTTCACGGATGACACAGATTATTTTAGTGATTCTTTAATGGTGCAGTGAGTAAATTTTTCGTCTATTTGATATACAATTTGTTGCGTCTATTGCCACTTCCTGAACTTTTCAATACATTTGGAATTTTTCTCATACACGATATCGTATCTTTACCATCAAAGATTGAATCGGTATAGCCAGGAGGTTCATGAGCAGTATTGCATACATTACCCCTTCTGGTAATGTGGTAAAATTCCTTATCAGTACGGTAATAAATCCGCATCCTGCACCGAAGATCCATTTTGCGGTCTGGTTATACGTTGCCGTTATTGGATCTGTTGCCATAAAAAACGCCCCCAGGATTAATCCACCGCTCAGGAGTTGAAAGAGAGGCGGCGCAACAGTCTTGCCAAAAAGCAATGAGAAAAACACGGAAAAGACGAGTACGCTCCCCAGATAGGACACGGGTATTCTCCAATTCGCAACCCTCATTTTGATTAACCATAAACCAGATACTATCAAAGCCAACCGGCACGTTTCACCCAAAGAACCGTTTGCCGTACCTAGTAATAAAGAAAGATAAGATGCAATTTCCCCATTCGCCTTGAATGCTGTCAACGGAGTGGCATGGGTAACGGCATCCAATCCGTAGCGAAAGGTATGAGGGTCAGGCATGCCAACAAAGGGCGTTTGATAACCAGTAACTAATAACGCGGGGAAACAGATAGTCAAAAACAAACGACTGAAGAGCGCCGGATTTACAAGATTATTTCCAACACCGCCCAATATATTTCTAAAAATAATGGCCAGCGCCGCTCCTAAACCAACCAACCAAAGCGGCGCCTGGGGAGGCAGGATGGCTGGAATGAACAAGCATGAAACGAATCCGCCTTCGCTGATATGTTTCTCTCGCGCAATAATAGCCCAGATCACATCTACAACAAATATACCAATAACAAATGAAACGAGCAGTTTGGATACAACACCCTGCCAACCGTAAAAATATATGGCCGGTAATACCCACCCAACTACCAATGCCACCAGCACCGCACCCATAAACCGTTTCACATCATAATTGTTCCGGATAAAGGGCTGCGTATGCGTTGTTTCCTTAGAACTCCGGAGAAGGCCGTCAAATGCGCCAAAAAGGGAACCAAAGAGAAAGTTTACTTTAGGATGGGTACGAATAAAAGATTCTACGGTATCAAGGCCCTTGTCTAGAATGGGTTCTATGGGTTTGAGCAATTTTTTCATTTTTGTTTATCCAGCGCCTTGCATTCTTTAATAATTTCCAAGAGCTCTAACTTCGATGGACAGATAAAGCTGCACAATCCGCATTCGATACATTTCCCCAGGTTGTAAAGGCGTGCCTTATGCTTTTCTCCTCTCGTATAACTGTGATAATAGAGTGCAGGCTCCAGATCTACCGGACAAATATCATCGCAATAATTACAATAGATGCAACGCCGTAATTCTCCGAGCAGGTTTGTGGTCAATACCAATTCATCCGGCTTGATCATAGGAAACATTACCTTCTGATCCTTCTCCTCTAAAACCACAATGTGATTGACAGACCAGTCTGTCTTCTGCGATAAATCGGTTATTTCCTGGCCACGTAAGGGACCGTTTATAAACACACGATGTCTGACCACTTCTTTGACCTTATTCTTCAGTATCTTTTCAATGGACGTCCCCAGCTGAACATTGAGAATTTCGTTTTCTTTTAAACCAGTGCCTGAAAGGACGATAAAGCGGGAATTAACATTCTTTCTCAGGATACGACTCTCGTACATGGCAGAAACGGTTTGTGCGTCGAGTATCAATACGCCGAGCGATTTCGTGTCCTGACCGAAATTAACATCCATACCTAAAATGACCTTTGTCAATACGACAGGGTCATCTTGTGGATATTTTGCATAAAGCGGGAAGACACTCATCCAATCTTCATTGCATGCGAAATTCTTTGCATCAGTAACAGTTCTGTCTTCCTTTTCATTGATAGCTATATAAAATCTTGCATCTGAAAAGTAACTGTTTTTTATCTCTTTGAGTATGGTGAGGAATGCTGTGGTTTTATGTCTCAGGATTACCCAATTAGGCAATGCCCACGGTTCGGTGGGGCATAGGCTCACAATAACATGCTCCACCTTCTGGGAGGGAACCGAAAAGTGAAATGTCTCAGGTGTGCCGTCAGAAGAGATATCTTCCACAATATTGCAAAACTTTAACGGGTAAGCATCCAGCAGATCAAAGCCACCCTTAAACCCTCTCGCTTCTTTTCCCATCAACATGTCTTAATCCTGACAAAAGGAATTACATGGCACACAGTTTCAATAAAACAGGTTTTCGATAACATATCAACAAGGGTTCTGGATGTCAAGAAAAGTTATTTTAAAGATTTTACCAAAAAGGTGATGTTCCATCCGAAGTTAACTCTTTGTAAAATCAGTGCAAATCTGCGCAAAATCAGATTTTCTTCACAGATCATTTTTTACGACTGTCACTTATCTTGGTTTTGTTTCCTCAACTGCTTTAACCTTCACATTCAAGGTTGTTTTGAGATCTCCTGCCGTAAATTGAATTTTGGCAGGGTTCTTCTTTGTTAGACTATTACCCGTTACGGTAAAAACGGCATTGCCACTCGCGTCCGTTAATAACGCAGTGGATGAAAGCGCTATTTTATTACTACCCTCCTGGATAGTTGCACCGACCTTAACATCCACAGCCGGACTACCATTCTTGCATTTTGTCTTTACCATGACAGTGCCGTTCTTCCCTTGTTCAAGTTCCAATACTTGTTCGGGATTTGTTTTTATACTTCCGACCACGCATTCGGTTGTCTGAACCCGCACCTCTAATTTAGTCTGCAAATCTTCTGCAGTAAATTGAACCTCCGCCAGTTCCTTGTCTGTTATTGCATTGCCAGTAACGGTAAAAACAACCTTTCCATTTTCGTCTGTTACTGCACTTGCAGGCGAAATCTCTATCTTTTTTTTCCCTTTCAGGACTGCAGCATTCACGGTAACGCCCACGGCTGGTTCATTCCCTTTGTGTTTTACCTGTACGGTGGTATTTACATTCTTCCCCTTTTCCATTACCAGCGTTTGATTGGGACGCGTTTCGATAGTCTTTGGCTTGAGCGCCGCTGTCCCCGTGCCTGCATCTCCAGTTGCAATTTCAGCTACCCTTACATTCAGGGTTGCGTTGAAGTCTTCAGCCGTAAATTGAATCTTGGCGGGATTCTTCTTTGTCAGACTGTTGCCCGTTACGATGAAGACCGCAGTGCCACTTTCGTCCGTTAATAGTGCAGTGGATGAAAGCGCTATCTTATCACCACCCTCCTGGACACGCGCATCGACCTTTACATCTACAGCGGGACTATCATTCCTGCATTTTGTCTTTACCGTAACAGTACCACTCTTTCCTTGCTCAAGCATCAAGACTTGTTCGGGGCTTATCTTTATGCTTCCAAGCACACAAGGTTCTGTCTGAACCCGTACCTCTAATTTTGTTTGCAGGTCTCCAGCAGTAAATTGAACCTCTGCCAGTTCCTTGTCTGTTATTGCATTGCCAGTAACGGTAAAAACAACCTTTCCATTTTCGTCTGTTACTGCACTTGCAGGCG
>JAUQXU010000371.1 GCA_030837935.1 Candidatus Brocadia sp. | reverse complement strand
TATCCTTGAGGGTAAATTTAAGAGTGAATCCCTAACCGCCCTGGCGCGCTCAAAGGCTACGGCCTTTACCGCTTCAGCTGGTACAAGCTCGTTATTTTTTTCCCTGTATTCCAGCTCGCACAACAAAGCCTTGAAATGCTCTCGTGTCGCCTTTGACTTCGCCAGGCTTTCCGAATCACTATTGCTTTTCAGGAATTTGGCTTCATGCCACTTAATGACCTCTGAAAGTGTGAACGTGTGCTCTTTTCCGTTAAACTCAGAAGGACATCCAGAGCGACACCAATTTTCAATTGTCGTTCGGGATACTTTGAAAGCCTGTGCAAGCTTATTTTTGCCAATGATCTTCATTCGTTAACCTCAATAAAAACTCCGAAAAATTTCCTGTGACCGATTAAATGCTGGGGTGCTTTGCCCCCCGCATGCCGTTCGACGCTGGAAGTACCTTTTTTTTTAAGTGCCTGGCCGCGTATGAGCATTCAGCCGTGAACGGCCAGGCCAGGAGTCACGGCCTATCTCATCTACTCAGCGACATGTTCCCATAAAACTTTGCCTTACCTGCCTGTTTCGCCTTCATAAAAGCCTGGTAACTCCCAAAACTGACAAACTCCGCTCGAATGTCCGAACGTGTTCTCCAATCCTCTTTGACTTTCTCTTCGAATGATAAAACTGGTTTAATGGGTGTTGCGGTCTGGACAGGTGAACCTTGCCTTTCCATTTTATACAGGGCCAGGGCCGCTTCCGCTCGCACCCTCATGTGTTCTGGAATTTCAGGTTCAGTTTTTGGGAGGTCTCTCACAAGCCTTAAGCGCGGATCGTCCTTGTAGAAGTTGCCTCTAATTTGCGTTAACTTCGAGAGAGTGCCATTATCCACCAAGAACGTTCGCAATCTTGTTTCGCCGTTATCGTTCGGTCTAAAAACCATAATTTCGTTTAGCTTCATTGTTTAAATCCTTCATAAAAGTTTAGAATTTAAGGGGCATGGGTGCCGCTGATTGAAAAACACCCACGCCCCGCGCCTGGGAGGTTTACAGGCATTAATCTAGTCCATATTGTTTCCGTAAATTCTGCTGAATCTCTTGGACTTTGCCATCTAAAGGCCGTTTAAACAGAGATTTTAGTGAGAATTCATAGTCCTGCCCCAATTGCGTTTTAACGGATAGCCACTTCTCAACAAGGTCAAAAATCTTTGTGGGGATTTCAGATTTAAGCTGCTCGGCAATCGCTTCCCACAACCTCCTTCGAATAGCCTCACCCTCTGAAATAGCTTTCGGGATCCCATCTGCTAAAACCTTGATCTCCCTAGCTAACACGTCAAACAGTTCTTGCGATTTAGAATGCCTTTCTTCACTTTCCGTAAACAATTTGTCGCATTTTTCTAAATCGTCCGTTGACGCCTCACCAAGGATAACTTTGTCACTCGTCCTTTGCCGCTCTTGTCTGGCCTCAGCAATTTTCATTCGCAACATAGGAAGGGACTCCCGGCAATCGGTAAGCCGCGAAGTTAATTCCGTCTGCTTCTGTTTCAGATCCTCAACGTGTTTCCTTGCTTGCAACAAACTAGTTTTCAGCTCACTTATTGACATTTGTTCATACCTCCAAAAAGTTACAAACTACTATCTAAACGCCCACGCGCTTTAATTATTAATTCCAGTATTTCTCTTATAAAATCAACCCTAGC
>JAUQXU010000370.1 GCA_030837935.1 Candidatus Brocadia sp. | reverse complement strand
TTTATACTTCGTTAAAAAAACGACAAGGGAATTGCCTGCGGTGTGGACGGTGCTGTCATGCATCTTTTAAATGTCAGTACCTTGAATACGACGAAAATGGACTTTCCTTGTGCAAAGTATACGACCGAAAGCCACTCATGTGCTCACTCTATCCTTATAATGAAAATGATTATTTTTATCATCTTAAATCTACCTGTGGTTACAGGTACGACGATGAATAATAGCATCTTATGAATCATGAAGAAAACCCCTCTTTATGATACCCACCTCAAACTCAACGCACGGATGGTGTCTTTTCACGAATATCTTATGCCCGTCCAATATGACACTATCATCAACGAACATCACTGTGTCAGAAAAAAGGCCGGTCTTTTCGATATATCTCACATGGGGAGATTCGAGGTTTCAGGAGACAAGGCGCTCCCCTTTATCCAGTACATTATTACCAACGATGCAGCGAAACTTGCAGATAAGCAAGTTCAATATACCCCCATTTGCAACGAACAGGGCGGGATTCTGGACGACATCCTCATCTACAAACGGCACCAAAAACATTTCGACCTTGTAGTAAACTGTTCTAATAAAGAAAAAGACCTTGTGTGGTTGCAAAAGCATGCCGCCACCTATCAACCTATAGAAATAAGGGATTTGACTGACAGTATATCTCTCATCGCATTGCAAGGGCCCCTGTCCCTGGGTATTCTCGAAGATACATTCAAGAGTAAATTTGGTCACCTGAAGAGATTTTCCTTTGATGATTTTCTCTGGGATGGTATACGAATAACAATTTCCAGAACGGGATATACCGGCGAGGATGGTTTTGAAATATTCGTGGACGCAATTTACGTTGCGAAATTATGGAATCTGCTCCTTGACAAAAACAAACAGGGTGGTTTGAAACCTGTTGGCCTTGGAGCGCGGGATACCCTTCGGTTAGAAGCCGGTCTTTTATTGTATGGAAATGAGATGAATGAAACGGTAACTCCCCTTGAGACAACCATTGGTTGGACGGTAAAATTCGATAAGGATACCTTTCTTGGGAAAGACTCCTTGTTAAGGCAGAAAGCAAAAGGGATTGACAGAAAATTGGCAGGTTTTGAAATGATAGACCGGGGTATTCCGCGCCAGGGTTATCCTGTCTTGAAGGAAAACGAAATCGTTGGGAAGGTTACCAGCGGATCCTTTAGTCCTACTACGAATAAGAACATCGGCCTGTGCCTTATAGAATCGCAATATGCCCATGTGGGGGCGGGATTACAAATCCCAATCAGGGATAATAATTATAATGCACGTGTTGTAAAGACCCCATTTTACCAAAGGGAGATCAGACAATGAACATACCAGATGAACTACTTTACACAAAGACGCATGAATGGGTGAAGAAAATAAATCCCAAAGAGGTGATTGTGGGTATCACGGACCATGCGCAACAGCAACTGAAGGATATCGTCTTTGTCGAATTACCGTCGATAGGGAAAGAACTGAGGGCTGGTGTGGCCTGTGCAGTTGTGGAATCTGTAAAAGCTGCTTACGATATTTTCGCTCCATTATCGGGGAAAGTCATAAAGGTTAATCAAAAGATTCAGGAAAAACCAGAACTTGTGAACAAAGACCCTTATGAGGAAGGATGGTTTTTGCACATTGAAATATCCAACCCAAGCGAATTTAACAACCTTTTAAATCCAAGTCAGTACCGAGCCATCAGTGAATCAGAACAATGATGTAATAGTTTTGATACCGAAAACTGCTTTATCATACCGTTGCTATTGTTATGAAACCATGAAACATGCCAGATGTTTCAGTAGTCCTCTCGCCGGAATTGTCCAGCAAGCCCGATTATACTCCAGTACGACTTTTAACAGATGAAGAGATCTCCTATGCCTAAGACAATCAAATTTTTATCACAAATTAGTTTTTTTGAAATTTTTCTTGACATAAAAGTTGTATTTGTTACACTTCTTTGACTGATAAAGGCAAACCCTGAGCGATCAGGGGGCGCAAAGTAAAAGGGTCTCTTAAGTTACAAGGAAGTACGCTAGAAAGATAGCCTTACTGCCAAAGATGTTTTATCTTAACATTTTTGCAGTGAGGCTTTTTTATTTTAAGGCTTTACTTTTTGAGCTAATTTTATCTCAGAAAGTGCCAATTATCATAAAAAAGTTACCGAATCGAGTGAGGATGTTTGTTACATGAACTTATTAACTTACAATTTTGATCTTATATGCCATCTTGTTCGGAGAGACTTCAGTTTGCGATATAAACGGTCGGCCCTCGGAGTATTATGGTCACTCATGCAGCCGTTAGCCCAATTGATAGTATTAGTCTTTCTTTTCGGAAGAGTTGTCCCATTAAATATTGAAGCATACCCAGTTTTTGTTTTCAGTGCACTCCTGCCGTGGACATGGTTCAGCACCTGCCTGAGTTCTGCTGGCAGTCTCTTTGCTGGTAATCGTGACCTGGTACGACGACCTAATTTTATCCCAGCAAATCTTGTAATTGTTAACGTCCTTTCAAATCTGCTCACCTATCTGCTGGCACTGCCGATACTTTTTGTCATGTTAGCCCTATACGATAGGGCTATGACACTGACTCTATTTTTCCTTCCCCTGCTCATCCTGATTCAGGGGATTTTAATTGCCGGATTGGGTCTCATTATTGCGATACTCAATGTCTTTTATCGTGATGTACAATACATTATGGCTGTAGTGCTTATGCTTCTCTTTTACCTGACACCTGTTTTTTATCAACCGAAAATAGTTGGTGAAAGTTATCGTAATCTTTACATCCTAAACCCGATTGCCGTTCTGATCGAAAGTTATCGGGCAATTTTCTTTTATGGTACTGCCCCGGAGTGGGGTGCGCTTCTGCTTGTAGGTATTGCATGTATAGTCGTATGTGGCTTTAGTTATCTTATTTACAGTCTTCTTCTTCACGAAGTTATTGATACTATTTAGTGTTTGAACGGAAACACCCCAAAGCCAAGTGGAATAAGGCAAAGCAGGTGGAAATAGGTAATGAAGAGCGTTGAATAATACCGAGAGATAGGGTAAAATATGGCGAAAACAAAGGGATTCTTGTGTGAAAGGGT
>JAUQXU010000369.1 GCA_030837935.1 Candidatus Brocadia sp. | reverse complement strand
AAGGGGAAAACAAGGGAAACGTGTAAAAGAACCGTATTTTCAGCAAAAACCCAACCTCAAATTTTAAAATGATCTCTTGGTAAGGAAAAAATCGCCCTCGCACTTTTACAAAAAGTGCGTTTTCGTTCAGACACTATGTATATGGAAAGTAGGAGTTGCCAAACCTTGTACCTGTAATCCCAACACTTACGGACTATGTCTCCCCGATCTTCCGAGCCGTCGGCGAACGCGAGCGCTCCTTCAGCGACTAGATGCTCCTCGATCAATAGTGTGTGAATTTCGGTATACGCCTCGTTGATAGCAATCATGTCATCGTGGATACCCCCACGATCCTGGTGGTGCTTCAGGGCTGCGATTCGATAGCTGCGCTTGAGACTGTCAAGTGTGAGGGGTGCCGAGAGACCCATGATCTCACAGCCCCGTCGATGACGCTGCTCGGCTGTAGCAAGTAGCTGCGATGCTTGACTTCGCTTAGATCTAGTGCTCTCCACTCTAGACACAAGGTGATCGACAAGCAGCTCCGCTTTGGGATCTGATGTAACTTCTAGAAAGCGTTGGCAGACCCCAATCATTTGATCGTGGAAATCACGCCGGTTTTCGACCGTCTTCAGTGCCGCGTAAAAAATCTCGTGCTCTCGTGTTTCGAAGTAGCTACTCGATGCGGCCGAACTGAGTAGGTCAATAGCTGGTAGTGGCTGACGTACTACACTGTGGTCGGATGTCACGAACCACCTCTTTATGAGGTTAATCAACACCATAGGCTTTTTTTAATATTCCCTCATTTTTAGCTTTTGCATAAATTTCGTTAAATTTATAAATTAAGGGGATACCATACATAATTTCAATTCATAGAATTAAGTAAAGAGTCTCAGAAATTTGTCCATTTCTTTGAGAATCGGCAATAGTTGTATTCGTCTATTGCCTTGAGAGGATTTCCAGTATAACCAGCGGCAATTAATGAACGTGCCTGACTTGCAGCATAGACCATCATTTGCCAATATTGGTTACCATTTGTTCCTGTCCTGCCAAGCACGCCGACGTAAACTTTAGCTATTGCCCGATCCCAAAGAGGAAAGTAATTCGGAGCGAGGAGGTGAAGGCACTTTGCCGCGCCAACCGGTCCAAGCACTTTCTCGAAGAACACGAATACCCCCGTGATGCTGTTGCTGTCCGCTTCTTCTAAGTCTTGAATCTTTTTGCTTCGGCAAATTAATAACGAGGAACGGTTTGACGAAAGTAGATTGTCTATATCCGTGTAATGCTGTGTATCGAATTTCCGAAATCTGTAATATTCTCGATTCCACGTCTGAAGAAGCACGGCAATAGCATCGGACAGGGTCAGTGAAGTTTGCCCGCCGATGGCAAGAGAGACAAGTTCAGTTGCCGCCTTATAGAAAAGATCTCTTGGCTCATTTGATTCATATGTCTTGCGAGCACGATCAACGTCAGCAATCGTAATACGAGGTATTGGCATATGTCACTCTTGTTTATGTCTCCAACGATTTAAATAACCTACCTGCTTTATACCGACTCAGATAATTGCTTGATTTTGTTATTCTTTGGACTTTCAGAGACTCTCTTATCCAGAGAAGGCACTCGTTAAAGAAAAAGTTTTCAGATATGCTGTTCTACTCCTTAAATTTCACCATATAACTTTAATTCCTTTGGCATGTATCTCTTTAGCCTTCTCAATATCTTCGTCTGTTACTTTACTGCCGCTTGTTATTCCCTGGAGTGAAATTTGATAACTCTTTCACTGAATAAAGCTTTAACTCTCCTACTTGAATAGGCATGATTTTGTCTCCTCTAAGTTAAAAGTGAGGATAGAATAAAGAAGGACTGTCCTTATCCCTTCAGCCCAATGTTGTATGGGTATTTATGGTAAAGCTAAAAAATTCAATATTAGTTTTTGCAACAGGCTCATTATATCATAAAAAAACAATTACCGCATGTGACAAACCGTACAATGAATCCCTATTGGCTTGGGATGAGGCGGTTCACCAGATCGACCCACGGGGTGGCATTCTGAACAATTCCCAAAAAAAGGCGGATGCGGAGAATCTATGGCTGAAGGGTGTGCGGGATTGGGATGGCATACCGTGCACTCGACGGCTGATACCGGGAAATGACAATTGAGACAATGACGATTCCTCGTATTCACACCACCCCACGAGGCGTTATGGCTCAAAGGCGTTGTGCTCTCATGGCATCGGACGCAAAAATCTTCCTGATGACACACGATGCATTTCTTCCGTTCCCATGATGCAGCAAATCCGTGGGTCTTCCTGCGCCATGCGTTATTGTGATTCTTGGGTTTTTGGTCCTGGTGGCAATTCACACACCAGTAATTGTCGGTATGGCATCGCTTGCAATAGTCCTGATTGTAATAGAACTCGCTTCCGTGTTTTTGTATCCACCTCGCATCCTCATGTTTGACCCATCGGTCTTCATGGTATAATGGCATACGATTCTTTTTAATGTGTTTATGGCAGACATCACACGCAATCTTTTCTTCCCCTCTTTCTTTATGACATGGGATGCACGTCCCAAACATATCCGGAATAAGATCCAGGGTAATTGCATCGCTCTTCTCAATACCCGCATGACATTGATTACACTCTACTTTATTTTCAAGATGTACCTTATGGGTAAATTTTAAATCCCGGTATTTTTTCGGAATATTGTGTTTAACCTTTATCTCCATTCCCGGTTTTGTGTGGCACAGCAAACAGGATTGAGGATTACTGGTATCAAAATTTTTCATATGACAGGTAAGACATTTCGCCATCTTGGGCCATTTCGGTTCGAGGTCATCTTTATAGGCATGACACATATTACAGTCTTTTAAGCCCCTCTCCATATGCCTGGCATGACTGTAATGAATCTCAGACTCTTTACACCCCCCCAACATCGTTAGAAAGGTAAACAGCATAAAGAAGAGTATGTAATAGGGATTTTTATTTGTCATATTAGAAATTTGTACTATAAGAAAGCAGGAGTTGATGATAGGTATCGGTATCCGGGTCTGCATCGCTTATCTCAGACGACCATCGCAAACTGACGTCAGATTTTTTTGTTAATAAATATTTGAGCCTCAAATAATACGTGCGCACATCGATCTTTTGTTCAATATCCCTTGAATATTCGTTGTCCAGGATAGTTTGCAGATCGTTGCTCCCAACAAAATTGTATTTATATACGGAGTAGCTCGTGCCAACACCAACATCAAATTTACCAATTTTTTTGTCGTAGTCAATGCCGAGATCTATACTGTGATCGATACCCTCAGTATTCCAATATTCTACCGTAAAGGAGGCCTTAGATTCTTGCAAAATGACGTTATTTACCATGAATGAAAAAAAGGTCCTGTTATAATCGCGATTGAAGGTGTTCTCGTCATCGTTATCGAGTACATTCCTGCGGTCTACCCCTCCCGATATTCCAAATTTTTCTCCCAAACCTTTATAGCCAGTCAGGCTAATGAGGTCAAAAGGCTTGAAGCTTCCAAGGATCTGATAAAAAGGGGATATATTGTTGCTATGTTCGGCCATTGAATGCAGGAATCGGTAATAAGACACCTGCACGCTTGCATCCCAGCCGGCCTTATCCCAGGACAATTTAACAAGGCAGTCCTTTGGCGATTGGTTCAGGACAGTATACCTTCCGTAAAAACTCAGGTCTTCATGAAATTTTTGCCACAGGTTAAGGCCGATCTCATCATCAATGAATTCATCATCTACTATACGCACGTAGTCCAGGGTTGTACGGGTATCCATAAACGGTCGGAAAGACACCCCGCTTCCGGTCACCGTATCAAAATAGGTACTGCTATATTGTGAGACCCGCAAACCGCCAAAGGCATAGGTATCGATAGCGCCTATTTGCTGTTCATATTTTGCGCCATCGAATAAAATGGTTTCAACAGAGTATTGATACTGGCGCCCAACCCTGAGGCTTGACTTATCAATGACAGGATTCTTGATATCTGCGTACAAATAGTAAAGACGACCGTTGACGCTGTGGTCATACGAGTCGAGGATATCTCTAAACGCCCCGTCTTTCGGCTCGTGTCCATCAAGGTCTCCAGACAACCTCCCTGAACCAGCTATGGTTACCTTACTATGAAAAAAATTCTTTGTTTTAAAACGCAGATATTCATACATATCGTGATCATCTTGCCCGCCTTCCGCCCAGCGACCTTCGTATTGAGTCCTGAAGTTGCCGGAAACAAAATTGTTATAGGTAAAACCACTTGATTCAGTTACGCCTGTTATTATATTAGTGGAATTGTCGGTTTGTGCGAAAAGAATGGTAGAAAGCAACATGCCCCATATGGAGGGAATTAGCAATATCTTTGCTATGAACAAATTATATCGCATCTCAAGTCAAAAAGTCCCCTCTTGGGAGGGGATTTAGGGGTGGCTAAGTCGGTAATTCGTGAGATATTCACTGAGATTTTACGCCCAAGAACCCACCCCTAAACCCCTCCCAGGAGGGGAATAATTTGTGCCATGATAAAATATGTGGATTTAAGTTATACACGGACAACCGAAGTTTGTCAGTGTCTCCCCAAAACCCGCATAAATAAAATGAAAATTCCTATACAATTGAATTAATATTATCTTAATTTCCTGTCTGATGTAACAATTCCACTTCTCTGTTAATATTTTTTGTAGTTGTGTAGATAAAATCACCCGTAGAATTACCGTTACCATTCGCATCATTTCCAGCGGCGTAAAATGTTATTGGATCAGTTGCATTGGATGGAGCCTTCCACTTGACCTTCCACATATTTTTTTTATTGCCAGCAACCGTATGTTCTATATATTTGCCCTTATCTGCCGCACTAAGCCCGCGGAAATCGTTTGGACGGATAACCTGGGTTGTTTTTCCTGTTTTTTTAAATTTTCCAACCCTGTTATTGTTGGCATCTAACGCCGTCATCTCAAATCCATGCAACGTTCCGCTTGATTCTGTGAATGAAACCTCTAGTTTGATGAATTTACCCGGGATATATGTGTCAGGCCCGGTAATTGAAAATATCGCATTTCCTGAATTGAGTTCAAATGAATCATGGCAACCTACGTCCTTGCATGTACCTATGTCGTTTGGCGCACCTGTCCGATAAGCCGGAGGCCCACCAGACCAGGCATAGAGGGTATTTGCATACAAGATGTAGAGAATAAAACTTAATACGAAACGCATTACAGATTTTTTCATAATTCTCATCGACTTCACTCCTTTCTCTTTTGATAAAGCTACACAAAGCAGGTATTCTTTTCAACAAAATTATTTGTAGATTTCACAGGAATAACATGGATGATAATGTGCATTGTTGGTGTAGTAATCTTTTGTAGTCTTTGGTATAATATGGCACATGCAAAAAAGAAGTGCAACACTTTGGAGGGCATATAAGGGAAAAAATGAAGCTGGGCACATTCGAAATTTACCCTGTCACTGACAGTGACATTTACCTGGACGGTGGGGCCGTTTTTGGGATTGTACCCCGTGTCATGTGGGAGAAGGCCTATCCACCTGATGAAAAAAACAGGATACGGCTATCACTCCTCTGTCCCCTGATCGTGACCAGAAAATATACCGTGCTGATCGATACGGGTGTTGGAACAAAGCATAACGAAAAATTTTACCAAATTTATGGTATTGAAAAAAAATCCACCATGTTGGAATCCTTACCTCAGTTTGGTTATGAGCCCAAAGACATTGATCTTGTTATCAATACCCACCTCCATTTTGACCACGCCGGCGGGAATACTACCCTGAATAAAAAAGGGGAGATCGTTCCTGCATTTCCAAGGGCAAGATACCTCATCCAGAAAGGAGAGATGGAGGCCGCTATAAATTCCAATGAAAGGACAAAGGCGAGTTACATAGCAGAAGACTTTTTACCTCTTGATAACTCTCAGTCTCTCTCTCGCGTGAATGAAGACATTGTAGAAGTGGATAAGGGGATCTCCCTGATAAAAATTGGGGGTCACACCCGACATCATCAATGCGTAAAAATTGAATCTGAGGGAGACGTGGCATTCTTCCTGGGCGATCTGGTACCCACCGTAGCCCATCTGCATTATCCCTATATCTCTGGATACGACTTATTCCCTCTGGAAACCCTGGAAAACAAGAAGAAGGTATTAAAACAGGCATTTGAGGAACACTGGCTCCTGATCTTTCAACATGACCCGAAAGTGCGGATGGGATACCTTAAGAAAGGGGATGGGCGGTTCGAGGTTGAAGAAGTAAAAATATAAATAATATGTAACTTTTACCTTTGCTGATGGGCAAAAAATATTTGAAAACATAAATTTTAAGAAATAAACCATTGCTAATTATTATCCAAAATAGGTATAAAAAGAGTGGAGGGGGTAAATATGCGGTATAGAGTTCTGATTGAACAAGACGAAGATGGGATATTTGTTGCTGAGTGTCCTTCCTTACCTGGATGTATTTCTCAAGGAAGAACTAGAAATGAAGCTTTGGAAAATATTCAAGATGCTATTAAAGGATATATAGAGAGTTTAAAAAAACATAACGAACCTATTCCCCCTTCAATTGAGGAAGAAATTATTGAGGTAACGATTGACTAAACTACCAGTAGTTTCAGGAAAAGACCTTTGCAAAATATTAAGGAAGATGGGTTACTTCACCGATCATCAGACAGGAAGTCATATTATTCTCAGGAATGAAACACCTCCCCATCACAGGTTAACAGTACCGGATCATAAGGAAATTGCTAAAGGAACTTTGAGGTCTATTATACGTCAAGCCGGATTAACTATTGAAGAATTTAAAGAATTGGTTTGAAGGGTACATGACTTTGTCAAAACACAAGTTTTGTGGTACATATTATTCGATCATATCCATTCAGAAGTAGGAGCAAAACAAAAGATATGGGTAGATTAGCAGGTACCGGCACAAACAACCGAAATTTACATTCATGCAACCACTAAAAATATAGATATGGTCAATAGCCCTTTAGATATATAAAAAAGGAGATATGAAAAAAGATTGAAAGTAATACAGGCTAGAGGAAGTATATCTGAACTTATTTAGTAAATGATCTTGGAGTTTGTTTAGCAAATACAATATATTCTAGCTAATATTATTCACGCACTTCTCTATGTTGCGATTAGCTAAAGTTAACTTAATCGTCAGCATAAATTATCTAAAAAATGGGGCCGTATTTGCTTTTAGGAGAGAAAAAAATGAGGCAATTGCACACACAATTCATAGTAGATGGATCGGGCAAAAAAACAGCAGTTGTTTTACCACTTAAGGAT
>JAUQXU010000368.1 GCA_030837935.1 Candidatus Brocadia sp. | reverse complement strand
GGGCTTCCAAAAAACTGCTCTTCATGGGAATCAAAGGAGAAAGCCAGGAACCAAGTATGCGCTTTATAGAAGAACGCGTCCTAAAACCCATTCAAAATTTAACCCTTTTTAATCAAAAAGTCGCTGCATTCAAAAATGTTGAAATAGTGCCAGGCTCTTCTCGCCAGGTAGCAAACAAAGGCGGAATGGGTAGTTATATCGGTTTTGAGATACGATGGATCGTAAAGTCTAAAGATGAAATTCACTATGAAGAAAATTCATTGTCATTAATCAATGGAACCTCAACACAGCTCAAAAAATTATAAATATGTACGGAAACCAAGAGGTTTTGTGTTATGAATACCGTTAAGAATATATATGTTTCACAATTTAAGAAGATATTCCGGGGCATTTTCACCGGGATGTGGGGTTTTTGGATATCCACTGGCATTGTATTTTTCATCTTGATAGTCCTCTTCTTTGTGTTTATATCCACACTTTCAAATCAATATGCCAGGATTTACAAAGAGACCGGGGATTTATCAACTGCTCTTGACAGATACGCCTTAAAAAAAGACCTTTATTCTGATGTTTGGATCACAACAAAAAGACAAGAGGCGGATCTTTATAACAAGGAAGTTGAACATTGCAAGTCCTTTCTTAAAGAAAAGGACGATCATCTGGAAGCTATTTTCCTAATACACGATAGAGAAAAAGGCCTCATGAAACTTGAAGACGAAGCACTCTGGAAGAACGAATATGAGAAAAGAGTTTCGGGATTATTAACAAAATTAGAGACAAATCATATAGCCGTAAGTGAAGGTGCTTGGCCATTTCAAAAGTGGGGGCAAGAAATTCCCACATGGGATGCCATTTTATCAGTACAAAAAAGATTTTGGATTTTAGAAGCAATTGCCAATATTATCCTTAACAATACGGGAATTACAAAACTTGGAAAGATTACGTTCAAAGACACCTGCTCGTCATGCGACCCTTCTTTTACGCAGATTTACACCGCCATACCCATTGCTATCAGGGTTGAACTACAGGCAGACCGTATCCAGTTTTTATTACACGATATTTTAAAATCAGATATTCCATTTATTATCGATGGTGTTACTATTTTGAGCGCGGATAAAATTCCCAGCCCTCGTCCGTCAATAGAAGGCGAGGGTGATTTGAATAAAGGTATGAACGGCAACATATCGAATCTTATTATTGACGTTACTATTGATGCGTATGTTATTGACTACAAGACATAAATTATTATTTTAAAAAGATGGATATTAAAAACTTTATCTTCAAACATATTGAAAAATTTACCCTTGGTATTGCCGCATGTTACCTTATTTATACGGTAATCCATACTTTCATCACATTAAATCTGGAAACACACAGAGTTGATGCAAAATTGCAATCATTATCAAGCGTCATTGACAGAAAGCTTAAAACAAGTATCCCCCCACCTGTAGATGTGGAACGAAAAGATGCAGCACAATTGGAATCACGTCTTACAATTCCGCCTCCTGCCAGTCTTTTACAACGACCTTTCCTTTTCGGCAAATTGACACACGAAGAACCAAATACAGATATTACAACCAGGGATTTATTAAAAAAACCAGGACTACAAACACCTTCCTACGTTGAGGTTCCCATTCGGGGGGATATAGAATTTGTCTTAAAGGGCGGGACTGCAGATTTGGCATTGATTCAAGTCAGAAAACTATATAAAGACACATGGCGGATAGAAAGTTTTACCGTTGAAAAAGGGGAAGTAATCGGCAAGAAAAAAAAGATTGGAACAGAAACTGTGGATTTTACTACATGCTGTGTCTTGAGAGAAATTGTTCCCCTTGCACAAAAACCACTTGTTATGAAAAAAACCACGGTCATGCGGAATGAAAAGGGTGATTTTTTAGGCACTTCCATGACAGACGAAAAGCACATGATTTCAACTTCAAAGATTGTATTTGAAGATAAAAGAGGGGATGTCTACAACCTGTGGATAGGAGAACTTGTGAATTTGGGGACAGAAACTGTTACGGTCCGCCCATAATGGTTATTGAGCTCACCTCCTTGTAAGAACACGAAAGATCCCCCCGTATAAAAATTATATGCTCATGGCGAATTTATATACAATCCCATGGGCATCTATCAATATATTGTCTCTCAGGTTTCGCGCGGTACAAAATATTGTGGTTTCATCAATGGAACAAAAATAGCTTATACAAAACTTTGCATATTAAATTTAATGACCATTTTATCCACAACAGAACACCTCTTCGACCAAATAACCATATTATCTAAAAAGGGGCATACATGAAAAGCACATCGACGCTGATCTCAATTGTTATCCTGAATGTTTTTTTGTTATTCATTACAACGAATCAACCCTTGGCACAAAACCATAATATTTCAGCAACCAACGTTCCTCTCGCAAATAATTATTACCTCAAGACGGCCAAAATGCACCTTGGACTAAAAGACTATACGAAGGCCATTAATTCACTTGAATTGGCCATCCTATTGGAACCCAACAATGCTGAAGCGCACGCGTTGTTAAAAGAATCCAGGCAGCTCCTGGAAGAAAAAAAGATCATACCTGAGGTTCGGGATAACGCCGAGGTGCCAAAAGACACGGAAATCCAGACTTCCGCAGACAAAGGCATATCATCTTTATTGCAAACCGCATACACTGCTATCGAAGAGGGGCGTTATGATGATGCTACCAGAACAACAGATTTAATACTTGCGATAGATCCTACGAATGAAGATGCATTGTATATCAAAGGAAAGGCAAACGCTATACAACACAAACGAATTACAGAAAATCTCAAAACTATCCATACTCAAGAAAAATTAAAAGGCTATGAAAACGTCAGAGAGGCAGCTATTCCCTATCAGGAAATCTACAGATTTCCCGCAAAAGAGCAATGGAGAGATATTTCAAACCGCACGCTTCCGGCATTAGATAAGGTTGTAAAAGAAAATAAAAGAAAAACGGAACAACTACGAATGATTCCCAATCCCACACGGGATATAACTCCAAAAGCCATTGAAGATGCCCTGAACACGATCATTTCATTTGAATTTTTAGATACCCCATTAAAAGACATTGTCATCTTCATAAGAGAAAAAACAAACGTTAACATGATCGTCGATGCAGATGCGGGAAATATTTCAGTTACATTAAAGCTTAAAAACGTACCATTAAGAACCGCCTTGAAATATCTCCTACCAAAAGGATATGAATTTGTGATTGAAGGGGACATCATACACATTTACCGGCAAAAAATGGAATTGCGGGTTTACGACGTGAGGGACATCTTAATCAATCTTGATGACAAACAACCTCTGGAGTTTGATATCACAGCAGCAGCCTCCGCGCAGCTCGGTATGAAAAAAAAAGAGGCTGTTAAAACGAAAGACCCCTCGGAGCGGATATTTGATCTGATAGAACTGATTGCAACCACCGTCGAGCCCGTATCATGGTCATTTCATACCAGTGTTATTGGCGCTTCCGGAACCGGCAGTCAACGCCGCATCAATATTCCTGGTCAAGGCGAAGGAAGTATCATTGCAAGGATAGGTCAGCCTGGCGACCTGGTGGTAGTCAACACGAAATATGTCCACAAACAAATCGAGGACCTGTTGGCATCGTTACGGTCATCACAAAACCTTCAGGTGAGTATTGAAGCACGCTTTATCAGCGTTACCGATAAATTTCTGGAAGATATCGGAAATAATTTCACTAAATTTTTTAGCGATAATACGTCTATTGATACTGGTGCTGGTAACATTACGGGAAACCTTAGTGGTCAAGATGTTAGCGGACTCACTCTAAATTATTCTCTTTTAAGTGACCCTATGTTGGCGGGTTTATTGAAAGCTATACAGGAAAGCAAAGACTCAGAGATACTCACCTCACCGCGCATAACACTTTCTAATACCCAACGCGGGAATATTGCCGTCGTCAAAACCATTAATTACATCCAAAGTACGTCTGTTACTGAAGGAGTGGTAACCCCGGTCATTGGAACAGTACCGCAAGGAACAACATTCGATGTAAGGCCTATCGTAAGCGCAGACAGAAGGTACATTTATTTGGAAGTAGCTCCCTCTGTATTTGAAGTTGAAGAGATTACGTCTTTCACTTTTAGTGGAGTAAATACGGATGTCAATATAGGAGGTGGCGGGCAGGGAACTACAAATATTCCTCCGGAACAAACAGTTCAATTACCCACGGTAAATATTTCCCAGGTATCCGTAACGGTCTGTGTCCCTGACAAAGGAACGCTGATGATTGGTGGGCTTGGTTCTATAAGCAAAACGCATCTGGTGTCAGGCATTCCAATATTATCCAAAATACCTGTGTTAAAACATTTATTCACTCGCGACCAGAAAACTAATGACAAAGCAAATCTCATTATTCTTTTAAAGCCAACAATTCTCATCAAAGAAGAGCAAGAAGCAAAATTTCTTAGCCTATCGAGTAAAAATTTCAACGCAATAGATTCTCATAATAAAAGGAATTAGCGTGGCCTTGCTCCTGGCTGATGCGTGAAATGTCTATTTAATTCCGGAGGTGTGATTATGCATAAAATATACAAAACACATACACTTTTACTCGTTATCATTGCGTTGTTACTCATAATTCTCGTTTTCAAGAATACGGTGAATTATGCCATTGCGCAAGGCGACGGGAATGCACGACATGTATTTGGCGTCGTAGGAGAAAAACAAGGCAACAGACAGCCATTTTACCTTGTAGATACAGAAGAGCAGACT
>JAUQXU010000367.1 GCA_030837935.1 Candidatus Brocadia sp. | reverse complement strand
AAGAATTTTTTCCAGACGATTAACTTCTTCAACAACAATTTCTACATTTTGTTTTACGCCCTTATGGTCGGCATAATCCCGCAAGATCGCCCGGGCAAATCCACCTATCGTCACCAGTGGATTACGTATCTCGTGTGCTATGTATGCTGCCATGTTTCCTATAACTGCGAGCCTTTCTGACCGAACCAGCCGCTCCTGAGTTTCTTTGAGTTGCTGATTTTTTTCCTCTAATTTCTTATATACCTCTGCATTTGCTATTGCCAATGCCGCACGGCTGGAGAAAATGTTCAGCAGTTCAACCTGATCGTCTGTTATTGGTTTACCACTGTAAACATTATCTGCACAAATTACCCCAATCGCTTCATCTTTAACTACCAACGGTACACAAACGAATTCATTTGCACCAATTATGCTTACAAACTTTTTATCAATCCCTGGATTGTGAAAAGCATTCTTTTCCAGGATAAATTTTTTTGTTTTTATGCATAAAACAATAATTTCTTTTTCATCCATTAAAGAATATGCCATTAATCGTGTAATCATGTACAACGGAGTATCCTTACGATAGTTGTCTTCCGATACTTTAATAAGATCTTCCAGTCTTTCATACTTACTGGCTATTTCACTCCATATCTTATTTGCTTCTTCTAAACTGGAGGGACCAACGGCCATCTTGCCATAAATGATATTCCGATCCTTATCCACCAGAAAGAGTCTTGCTCGATTAAACCCCAGCGCAGTTCCAGCAGTAACGCAGGTCAGGATCAAATGAAGCAACCGATCAATTTGCAGCGTTCCCTGCATCAACTCTGCAAGCTTTTGCAAAAGAGAAAGGCGATGAATCTTTTCTTCCTGTTCGGTAATATCTAACGAGAGTTTAAGTAAATGGGTAACATTATCTTTCTCATCTCTGATTGGAGTTGAAATATTTTTGACATATCTTCTTTCACCTTTCTCTGTAATAAGCTGGATCTCACTGCATTGCCTTTTACCGGTAGAAAGTGCCTGAAGGACAGAACAATGCTGAGCATTCTGACACTCACATTTGTATACCTCACGGCATTTTTTTCCTATAGGATCATACTCTAAATTTAACATATGAGAAAGATTCTTGTTGGCCCAGATAATATTTAAATCTCTATCTAATACAGATAATCCAGCGCCGAGTGCATTCGTAAGACTGTTTACGACATAATCGGCCTTCTCTTTTAAAATATGAGATAACATAACAATCCACTCTTCATACAATGATCTGTCTGGCTATTCGTCTTTTACAATCTTTTTATAAAGTGCAGCATATTCCCTTGCGCTTCTTTCCCATGACCAATCCTGTGCCATTCCATTTTTCATTAGAGTCGTCCATTGGGTCTTGTCTTTAAATAAATCCATAGCCCTGATAATCGTAGCTAGTAACAAATCTGAGTTATACTCCTTAAAGGAAAAGCCATTTGCCTTTCCGTTGCTCAAAGGCTCCGCCCGAACATCCAGAATTGTATCTGCAAGCCCTCCCGTATTTCGAACAATCGGAACGGTCCCATATCTTAGGCTGTACAATTGATTTAGCCCACAAGGTTCATACCGTGACGGCATTAAGAACATATCAGCCCCTGCCTCAATCTCATGCGCCGAACGTTCGTCAAAACTCAATTTTACTGCTACTTTTTCAGGATATGTTCTTGCATAATCCTGAAAGAATTCTTGGTAACGCTGTTCACCGGTTCCCAACAAAATAAACTGGAGGCCAGCCTTCATCAAATCCCGGAATTTATCCACAACTAAATCCAATCCTTTTTGGTCTGCCAGGCGTGTTATCATCCCAACAATGGGAACACCCCTCTCGGGAAGTTTATATTTCCTTTGCAGTGCCTTTTTGCAAAGTTGTTTTCCGTTGAGGTTTTTCATTCCATAATTTGCAATGATAAATTTGTCGCTTTCTGGGTTCCATATCGTATAATCAATCCCATTAATAATTCCATAAAGATCGCTTGCTCTTTCTTTAAGCACGCCATCCAGACCTTCGCCATACTCAGGTGTTTGAATCTCTTCAGCGTATGTTTTGCTAACCGTGGTAATGAGGTCACTAAAAACAATACCTCCTTTTAAAAAGCTCAGTTTTCCATAGAATTCCAATTGTTTCCAGTTAAAAAGCGACCATTCTAAGCCTGTCAGATTCATATCTAAATGCCAAAAAAGTCCCTGATATGCAAGATTATGAATGGTTATAATTGCCTTTGTGTTTTTGAAGCATGCCTTTCCCGCGTACTTTGTCTTTAAATAGACCGGGACAAGCCCTGTTTGCCAATCGTTACAGTGCAGTATGTGTGGATATACGTTGAGCTTTTCTATAACTTCTAAAACACCTCGCGAAAAAAAAATAAATCGTTCACTATTATCCTCAAAATCCTTCGTTGTCCCTGGATAATTATATAAGCCCTTTCGACCATAGTATTGTTCGTTGTCTAAAAAATAAATAGGTACCTGCGAATCTGGCAAAAATCCTTTATATACAAACCCGTATTTAATTTTATCGCCAATTCTCACCTCAAACTGTATATCAGTTTTTGTCACCGGATATGCATTTTCTTTTACAATACAATAGAAGGGCATGAAGACTATAATTTCTACCCCTAATTTTTGCAGACTCTTGGGAATTGTCCCGGCGATGTCGGCCAGGCCACCGGTTTTTGCAAACGGCACTACTTCGGATGATAAATAGATAACCTTCACGGGCGTATGGCTACGGCTTTCTTTTCGATGTTTACGTTTCTGAGAAATTCTGCAGCATTCTCCGGCGTAACCGTATTTATATAAAAACCACTACCCCATTCGAAACCTGCAACCCTTGTTAATCGGGGAATAATCTCGATGTGCCAGTGATAATATTCTATCTCTCCAAGAATAAATGGTGTTGTATGGACGATATAATTGTACGGAGGAAACTCAAGCGATACCTCGAGCTTGAGGAGAACAGTACGTAACACTTGAGCTAATTCTTCAGTCTCAAGCTTTTGCAAATTCTCGAAGTGTGACGAATGAATTTTTGACAGGATCCATACCTCGAATGGAAATCGTGAGGCATATGGCGTAAAAGCAACAAAAATATCACCTTCAAATACAATTCGAGCTCCGGTAGCAAGCTCTTGTTGAACCATATCACAAAATAAACAGCGACCACGGTATTTGTAAAATTCTTCACATCCATTCATTTCATGAACAACAGATGTAGGCACAATAGGTGTGACAATTAATTGTGAATGGGAATGTTCTAAACTTGCACCAGCGGCTGTACCGACATTTTTAAAAAGCAATCCATAGATAAACCGTCTGTCTTTTTTTAAATCGATGAGTCTGTCTCTATATGTCCACAATATTTCTTCCACTTGCTTGTTATCCAGTTCTGTCAAAGAAGTGATATGTTTCGGACTTTCGATAATCACTTCATGTGCCCCGATACCATTCATCGAGTCATAGATTCCTTCGCCGTGCTTGTTTAGATTACCCTCTATTCTTAAAGCGGGAAATTTATTTGGCACCACCCTCACTCGCCATCCTTTCGCATTAGATTGAGTGCCTCTTT
>JAUQXU010000366.1 GCA_030837935.1 Candidatus Brocadia sp. | reverse complement strand
CTCCAGGGATAACGCCAACTCCAGGGGTAACACCAACTCCAGGGATAACGCCAACTCCAGGGATAACACCAACTCCAGAGATAACGCCGACGCCGATTCCAACTCCAACAGGAACACCTACCGCTATCACCCTGCTTTATTTCAAAGCAAGGAAGGGCGACAATAGTAAGGTTACCCTGACCTGGGAGACGGCAACAGAGATAGACAACGCTGGTTTCAATCTCTATCGCTCCAAGCGCAAGAACGGAACTTATACGCAGATCAATAATGCACTCATTAATGCTAAGGGCGATGCCGTATCCGGAGCAAGTTACAGCTATGTGGACATGCCAGGTCGCGATGGCACTTACTATTATAAGTTGGAGGACATGGACTACTATGGGGTGAGCACTATGCACGGTCCTGAAAAGGTGAGGGTGATATCGGGGAATAATGCATCACGACGAAGGTCAAGGTAGCAGTTGCAGTGGTGCATTTAGATAGCGCTTGATAGAAGTAAGGAGACAGGAGTCAGAGGTCAGAATGAACAATAAAAAAATTCGTAAGCGGTCAGCGATCATGCAGAGGCTGAAGGCAGACCGCTGATGGCTGAAGGCGTAAAAATATCGAAAATTTTTATAGAGAAAGGAGCAGTAAAATGGAAGACAAGAAGTTACCCGAGTATAAAGTGCCAGAAGTAATTACTTACACCGCTGAAGAGATATTTGAGGCACTGGGCCCTGCGCATACCGGCAGTCTCCGTGGCGACAGCGCATTCTAAGGATAATGTACGGTGGAGGGGGTGGCCTGTATGGTTTGCCTATACAGCCACCCCCCCACAAGTTTATGTAGAGGAAGTCTGTATAACCTTAGAAAGCCTTGTGACGTGTTTGCAAAATAACAGGAAACATTTTAAACCTGTTCCTGATAGGTTTAGAAATTATATTGGCACGCAATTGTTATTTCGAGCGATAGTAGCCAATTCCTCTTTTTGACTGCTTTGGGCTAAAGAGCCTGTAGTTGCTGTTTCATCATAATTTTGTTTCTTAAAAAAAAGTTTTCCCTTATTTGATCTAAATTTCGTATCTTTGTCATTCCTACCAAGAAAAGTTTTTTATAATAAAAAAATGTACTTGGGATTGAAAAGTGGTATCTGCCTATGGATCTCGTTTCAAAAGAAAAAGATTCGATTACCCAACAGTTGAAGTTGCGCTTTTTTGATCTGCATACAAATATCAAAGCGGACTCCGGCAATTTCATCAATCTCTTTGCCAGGATGTACCGCAGATTTCAGGAGGAAGGGCCACCGTTGACTGCTCAACCATCTATCGATTTTATCCTACGAACCAATTCTGATAATTGTTGGGAAAAACCGGTTATAATTTTTGATGGGGAAGTTTGGCCATTGAGTAACCCTGAATTTCTGGAGGGATACGCTTATGAAAGCATTCTTAGCACGGTAATACCCAGGATACGCAGCCACTTGTTGATTCACGCAGGGGTTGTTTCTTACCATGGTCAAGGTATCATTATTGCCGCTGATACCAGGCATGGCAAGACGACCCTGGTCTTAGAACTTGTTCGGCGGGGGTTCAAGTTCCTTTCCGATGAAATGGCTGCCTTGGGGCGGGTTGACCATCTTGTGTATCCGTTTCCCAGGAGCCTCTGGATTCGCAGAGGGACATTGGAACTGGCTGGCTTTCATTTTATTGCCGATGGGGCTATAAAATGGATGGATAAGTTACTTCTGGATATCGAGGAGATACAGCCTGACAGTCTGGGAAGGCCAACGTCTATTAACCACATTATTATCTTGCAAGATCCAGCAAAGGCACAGAAAGCGATACAGAACAATTCAGTACAGGAGTTATGTGTCATAGTCGATCGGCTGGACGACGCACTCCTTGCCGCCATTAGTCAAATCGAGGATGTGACCGATGTCCGGATGGATGAAGATTATCGTTTTCCCATGGTTAGGCTTAGCGCTATCCGCGGCGCTCGTGTGCTTTCCCAGATAGAGGCGTTGTGCAGGAAGCGACGGATATTGATACTGGATGCCATGAAAGGGGCAAAAAGGCATCCTACATTTAAAACACCTGCCGGACTCATGGCCATTCCAAAAAGTCAAGCCATAATAGAGTTGTTGGGTCGGTTCCAGGGTGGCTATATGTCAGAACTCCTGCATGATGAATTCGGCGGTAGTTCTGCGCGACTCTTTATGGAGGTATCCGCTATAGTGGCTCAGGCGAACTGTTATCAACTCACCGTTGGCCCCCTTCAGGAGATGGCAGATCTGGTGTGCGGTCTTGCAGGCGTATAATAGATGCAAAACCCACCCCTGAATTCCCTCCCGGGAGGGAATTCAGGGGTGGGTTTTGTGAAGGTGGATTCGGCGTAAAAACCAACGCCTTTATTTACTGGTTTAACGGCACAAGCATTTTTTTCAGAAAAATTATTCATTGGGATGTTAGATGCGATTATGTAAGAGAAAAAATATTTCTCCGGGTATTTGGCACTTTTGTGGTGTCAGTGTTATGATTCTCGCCGTATTCTTTATTGTAAGCAGTCTTTCCTTGCCCTTTGGAGAGGCGAAAACGTCTTCTGGAAGTCCAATAAGCCTATTGAATGCCGATGGCCAGTCCATGGTACTTGAATTAAAAGTCAATGATTATCAAATAGAAACGATAGAGCATGAAGGGAAAAAGTATCATCGGGTCAATATATCTTCTCTGTTGCAAAGGAATAAACCGGGAGATCCCCAGGTTCCCATGTGCGGTGCATTGCTGGGTTTGCCATCCACAAAAGGCGTTTCTGTGCAAATCCTGGATGCCGGTTATGAAACATTGAGCGGATACCGTCTTTATCCGGCGCCAGATTTGAGCGTAACAGGCGATAGCGTGGTAAGTTTGAGGAATAAAGACCTAATGCAGGTTTTCATCCTCAATCAAAAAGTCTACTCCACAGACTCTTTTTATCCGGGGACAATAGTCGAAACAGGATACACCGGATTCATGCGTGACCAGCCTGTGGCTCAGGTGCAATTTTATCCGGTACAATATAACCCGGTTACTCAAGAGATACGTCTTTACCGTCGCATCCTGGCAAGGATTACCTGGAATACCCCTGTTTCGATAGAGAAGACAATACGATTGCCCAGTCCTGCTTACGAGCCATTATTAAGAGGAAATATCCTTAATTATGACATTTTAGAAAGACCACCGGTTGCGAAAGACATATCCTTGCCTGAAAGTGCAGAGACTAAAAATGATTCAATCGCAAGCGATGGAACTCATTTAAAGATCGGAATAAGTGAAAATGGTATTTATAAACTAACCTACGATGATCTTACAAATGCAGGCTTAAAATTGAATAGTATAGACCCTCGCACACTTAGGATGAGCAATAAGGGTGCTGAAGTGCCCATTTCTATATACGGTGAGAGCGACGGCGTATTTGATACGAACGATTCCATCCTTTTTTATGGCATAGCAAACAACGATATTTATACCTCTAAGAATGTATATTGGTTGACCGCAGGCGATAGCAATGGTCAACGGATGAGTACAGTGGATGGGGCACTTTCAGGGAACACTGCCATACCGGATTACTTTCCGGCCACCCTGCATGCCGAGGAGGACAGCTATTACTGGCAAACCATTCCCAATGGAGTGGGTGAGGATCATTGGTTCTGGGATGACAAGTTAACGGCACCGAAATCGAGAGACTTTTTCCTGATTTTGAACCATATTTCGACTACGGCTGGCACAGCAGCTGTACACGTGAGATTGAAGGGGCGTACCGATGTCCAGACGAATCCCGACCACCATACAAAGATATATCTCAACAGCATCGAGATAGACGATCAATCGTGGGATGGTCAGAGTATTTATGATCACGAAATAACGGTACTGCACTCTTATCTCAACGAAGGAACTAATACGGTTCGTGTGGAAGCAGTTGGCGATACAGGGGCTGCGGTGGATCAGGTTTTTGTGGATTGGATAGATATTGATTACTTTGATACCTACGTGGCTGAAAATGATGAACTTCTTTTCGGTGTACCAGCAGACGGTACGTTTCAATTTGAGGTTGCGGGTTTCGGCAGTAATGATGTGGAGGTATTTGATGTAACTGACCATGCAAATGTGACTCGTATTATGAATACGGGTGTTTTTCCCGGTAGCGGTAAATACACGCTTCAATTTGAGGATGATGCTCAAGCAGGAACGCGATATTTGGCGCTGACGTCAGCACGATACAAATCGCCTGCCAGCATAGAAAGTGATGAACCATCATCCTGGAAATCTATCAGCAACGGGGCCGACTATATTATCATAACACATGAGGATTTCTATGACAGCGCATTAAAACTGGCTAATCATAGAAGTGATTCAGGCTTGAGAGTGGCTACGGTCAAGGTTACAGACATATACGATGAGTTTAACGATGGTATATTCAACCCAAAGGCGATCAGAGACTTTTTATCATATTCTTACAACAATTGGGTCGCTCCGGCACCCACGTATGTCTTGCTCCACGGCGATGCCTGCCAGGATTATAAAGATAATCTCAAGACAGGTACGATGGATTACGTACCCTCGCAACTTATTGAAACGGATATATTGGGAGAAACGCCATCCGATAACTGGTTTGTCCTGGTAAGCGGTGACGACATCCTTCCCGATATGTTTATTGGCCGACTCAGCGCGGAGACCAAAACACAGGCAAATGACATTGTGGATAAGATCATCTCCTATGAGAAAAATCCACCTGATGATTCCTGGAATAAGGATGTTTTATTCGTTGCAGATGACGATGATGCCTCGTTTGAAGAAATGTCAGAGGAATTGGTAAGCCTTCTGCCCGATGACTACGTCACTAACAAGGTTTATGTCAGTAATTACACATCGGGAGACCCTACCAAAGACATCATCAATTATATCAATAAGGGAAGCCTTTTGGCCAATTACACGGGACATGGGGCAGTGGACAGGTGGGGATTGTGGGAAAACAACACGAAAGTTATCTTTGATAATAACGATATTAAATCGTCAAACAATACGCACAAATTGACGATGATGACGGTGGCAGATTGCCTGAATGGATTTTTTACCGGGACAAAACCACAGGTTTCTATTGCAGAAGAGTTTCAGAGGCTTGCGGATAAAGGGGCAATAGCCGTATGGGCTCCTACTGCTTTGAGTTATACACCCTATCACCGAATACTGATGCAGGAATTTTACGCGTCTATCTTTCAGGATGGGCTGTACGGCCTTGGTGCGGCTACTACTGCGGCCAAGATTGCTACCTACGCTCAAGGCGACTTTTTGGGAGAATTGGTTGAAACCTTTGTGCTCTTTGGCGATCCGGCTACAGAGCTGGGCGTTTCTGCCGATGCGTCATTGTCGGTTATCGCGCCGAACGGGGGTGAAATACTAGCTGCTGGGTCCGCGTATACCATACGGTGGACGGCACCCCAGGATATGATGAAATTTACCTTAAAATATTCTTTGAATAATGGAAATTCATGGAAAAAGATAGCAAAAAATGCAGAGGGTACAAGTTATGAATGGAAGATACCTGTGCTGAAAAAGGATAAGAAAAAGTGCCTGATCCGGGTGATAGGATATGATGAATTTGGCAAAAAAAGGAGCAAAGATACATCCGATGCGACATTTACCATTGAGACAGTGCGGTAAGTAGTTCATTTCGTGAGTTTTTGGAAATACGTTCACTAAAGTGTTGGAAATCCCAAATTACAAAAAACGTAACAGTTTAGTTTTTTGAAAAATCTCGGCAAAAATGAGGTTTGTCTGAACCGTGCAAGGACGAGACATTTGTCCACCAGAAAAGAGAGGGCAACCCCACCCTAACCCTCCCCGTAAACAGGGAGGGAAATGAGTCTCCCTCCGTTTACGGGGGATTAAGGGGGAAATCTTTTCAAAAAACAAATTCCAAATAGATCTCAAACTTCAATTATAAAAATTAACTAATGACCTATTTCAGTTTGTCTGTTGTGGACGTTCGTTTAGGAAATTTATCGTAGCAGAATCGGTCGTGGGGATTTAGAAAATTGGAAGTTATTTGTTGTTTGGTACTTAGTATTTGGTGTTTTTATAAGTTTTTGATTATTTGATCTTATGCGTAATCCTGTCGAGAAGACTATGCAAGATGCTGTCCTGGGGGCAATGCTTAATGTATGGGGTCAAACTAAAGAACAACACTATATTTCCATTACGGGTCGAAGCATGTTTCCCCTTATCCGGGAAGGCGACCAAGTGTTGGTGTCTCATGGATGTACCGGTATGCGTCGTGGTGATGTGATTGTCTTTCGGCTGAGGGGCACACTCATTGCCCATCGGGTACTGAGTATATTCGAAAGTGATGCCGGATCGATATTTGTCACGAAAGGCGATAACGTCTCTCAATTTGATCCTCCCTTGAGTGACAACGAGATTGTTGGCAGGGTACTTGCTGTTAAAAGGGGAAATCGGTGTATGCCTCTCGATACAGCAGTTTGGAGAATGTTGGGGTGGTTTATTGCGGTGAGTACGTTGTCTTTAGCTAAAATATGTGGTTGTGGACGAAATCTCAAACAAAAATGGTTTGGTACTTATTTCATTTTCTTGACTCCTGTTTTACGTAGGTGTGAACAGGTCTTTTCCTTCTTCATTCGAAAAATTCTGGTCGTAATCTTTTGTAAGTGGAAATCTTAGGGCTGTTCTTCTCGCAGTAATGATCTTACCCTCATAAGAAATAAGGCAACAATTTAGTTTTTTGAAAAATCCCAATAAAATTACGGTTGCCAACCTTTATTAGGGGTAAGGCGTTTGCCCGTATCAAACACACCCATAAATCCCCTGAGGTAGGTCTACCGTCCCCGGTTGACATCATAACGAGAAGCGGGGACGCTTATCCTACCGATAAGAGGGGACTTTTGCTCTTCCCTATAAAAAGAGGGGGGCTTTGGGGGTGTCCCAAGGCAGCAAATGTTGGTCCTATACAAGGAGTGCATTGAAAATTTCTTTCAAAAAACTAAACTGTTACAAATTTTATTAAATAACCATTTATTTTACTCCGAAAGCCATAAAGTTGGTTAGTAAAATCCCCCTCTATCCCCCTTCCCAAAGCGCATAGCGTAAGTCTCTTGGTAAAGGTCTCCAAGTTTCTTAGCCATCTTTTCAACGGTAAAGCCGTCGAATACCGTTGCCTTAATAGAAACGGAAAGATGATTTCTTAATTCTGAATCTTCGATCATTCTTATCATGGCAGCCACGAGGGCATTCGGGTCTTTTACCGGCACCAGGAGTGCATTTTTCCCGTCAGTTAGAATATCAGCAATACCGTCAACATTTGTGGCAATTATGGGTTTTCCTGCAGCGCCTGCCTCCATGATTGAGATGGGTTGTCCCTCCCATAAAGAGGGTAAAACAAAAACATCAATGGCAGATAAAAGCTCATGAACATCCGTTCTTTCACCTAAAAAGTGAATCGAGTTATAAATTCCCAAGTCCTGCGCCAGTTTTTCTAACTCGCCTCTAAGTTCTCCTTCCCCGATAACCCATAACCAGGCCTGAGGTTGCTTGCTCTTCACTGATTGAAATGCCTCAAGGAGATAACGTTGACCCTTTTGGACGTGAAGACGTCCCACGTTTCCAAACACTATGGCAGATTCGTCAAGTCCGTATTCAGCCCGAAGGGATTTTCTTCGGTTAAAATTCCGGAATTTTTCTATCTCAATACCATTTTGGATTATGATGCCTTTCTTTTCATTTACTATTCCCGCCTCTAACCCTTTCTTGTAATCGGACGGGCAAACGCAAATGACTTTGTCGGTCAAGCAGAGAAGAAATTGATCCGCAACTCGCAAACGCCAGGGGAATGCGTAGTTTTTGCTGAGGTAATGCATGCCATGATAACTATGGATACGGACTATTGGTTTACGTGCAGCAGAGGCGCCTATTCGCCCCCAGAAACCAGCCGTGCCACCATGGGTATGGAGAATATCAAAATTTGACCGGCGAAATATCCGGGTAACTTCACGGAAGGTTTTTAGACTAATATGATTATCCATCGAGACTGAAATTACATCAATGCCTAATTTTCTGGCTTCATCTACCAGGAAGCCCTGACCTTTGCATGCGATACTGACCTCGAATTCTCCGCGGTCAAGATACTTTGCGAGCGTCAACACATGAACCTGACCGCCACCTATGCTTGCATCATCAATCATTTCCAAAACGCGGATTTTCTTTGTAGACATCATAGATTTCCTGTTGCCCGGAGATACAATCGAACCATTTCAGACTGTAGCCTTCCCAGGTGCTTACGATAATAGTAGAGCTGGCTGGTGCGATAAAGCTCATTGATTTTTTGTGTATTAACATTCCCGGAGCTTCCCGCGAGTAAGTGGATAATGGATGTTACAGGATAGTACATGATTTGCCATCCAGATGCGTTGATCCGTTTGCAGAGGTCTTTATCTTCGAAGTACATAAATAGGTTTTCATCAAAGCCATTGACCTGTGAAAAAGCCTTTTGGCGGACCATCAGACATGCGCCAGTTAACCAGCCAACCGCCTTCGTGGTGTTATGCCAACGCTCCAAAAGAGGGCACATAATCTTACGCCATTTCTTAACAAGGGAATGCACGATTTTATCCGTAAATTCTCTAAAAAGATTGGGAAGCCTGCCTGATGAAAGTTGAAAGCATCGGTCCTCAAAAAGAATCTTGGGACCGATTGCGCCAATATCCGGATGTTCATCAAGAAAATCTGCTAACACCTTAATTGAATTTTCAAAAAGACTAGTATCTGTGTTAAGAAATAAAAGGTAGGTACCATTCGCTAAGCTGGCACCAAGGTTGTTTCCCCGGCTGAAGCCAAGATTTTGTGCACTCTCGATAAGTTGTACCCTGGAAAATTCTGAACGGACGATTTGCCGGCTGTTGTCAGAAGAGGCATTATCAACGACAATGATCTCGAAGGAAATTTCCTTTGTTTGTTCGTAAATTGATTTCAAACATTGTCTGAGCAGAGCAGAGGAATTGTAATTTACCAGAATAATGGATACCTTCATTTTCGCACAGATTCATTTGTTTGCAGTTTTGATGTATTGTGAATAACAACGAATACTATCCCAATGATATACCAAAGAAATAGTGCATCGGGTTTTTTCCAGAAGCTATCCGTCAATCCATGTGAGAAGATAGAAATGAGACTTGCTACAACACCCATCAAAAGCGCCTTTTCGTATTCTGATCTTGAAAGCCGCCATGATCTTATTGCTGTGTAAAATACCGTTGTAAATAGCCACAGGAATGTCAGCAAACCAGGGATACCTGATTCCACCAGTAGATGAAGAAAGACATTATGCGGATGGGATAATCTTTCAATACCCTTTATTCTGGTCTTTCTTTTGACCTTTGTTTCCTGGGATTGTCCAACCGTTTCGTTTTTTTGTTGTTTTTCTGTATTTCTTATTTTTTCTGCGTACTGTTGATATACGTCCCGAAAATTCCTTTTGCCTGGCCCTATGCCTAACACAGGATGATCTTTAACTATGGCGATTGATGCCTTCCAGCATAACAACCGATCTCCTAAAATTTCTTCGGATGTGAAAAATTTGTTAACCTGTGCGATAGTTTTTACCTGCGTAATAATTTTGGAAGGTAAGATGAAGACTCCTAATGTACACATGCCAAATAATATAAATATCAGGTACCTCTTTTGAGCGGCAAAACCGATAAAAAACATCGTAACTAAAATGGCCACCCAGCTTGTCCTGTTCATTGTTAAAATTAAAGAAAAACTGCATACGAAAATGAGAATGGATACATAGAGGCGGCTTACTCTATTTTTGTAATAGAAAAATAAGCAGACAGCAATGGGTAATACTAACGATATATATTTTGCGATTCGGGAATGATATTCAAAGGTGGCCACAAGTCTTTCTTCACGGATAGCTATTCCCGTGTAATATCCATACAAACCGTACGCGCACACGAGACCACAGGTAATGAGCATGGCTTTTACGATTCGCTTTATTTGTTCCTGACTTTGAATGGTATTCACCATGCAAAAAAAGAGAATAAAGTATGTGAGATAATCATGAAATATCGTTCCAAGGCTGTATTGGATACTAACCGATTGAAATGAAGCTATCAGCGACCATAAAAGGAACGAAAGGATAGGAATATTGAGTGCTGTTTTCATAAAAAGTACCTTTTTTTCTGACAACATCCTCGCCGTCCAACACCCGATAACAGTCAACAGGCACAGTAATTTAAAGATATCTGCGCTGAATGGGAAAAAAGAGAAGATAAAAAAATAAGCAATAAAGGCATACTCTGAGATGAGACTTGCGTAAGATGTAATAGGCTTATTATCCATGATGAATTTTTAAATCAGTTCTATTGTCTCTTATTTTTAACAGGTTTTAAACCCATCCAATCAGGGCATAAGAAAAGATGCCACAGAAAGAGCTTATAGTATATTGATAGCCGGTAGCGTAATTTTTCATTTTGAAAGAATACGAATACATTGCCAACGCCATTTGTAGCTAAATTTAGAGTAATTTTTGCCAAATAGAATATTCGAAGCATAGTATACGAAAAGGTGGACCTGTTTTTTCTGAAAAAAGTATACAGCGAACGGCAATACTCTACCTGTGATTGCCATGGTGCCCTCTTCTTGCTCTGTCCACCCAGGTGAATGACCCTGGCGTCCGGTACATGATACACCTTCCAGCCTGCCTTTTGCATGCGATAGCACCAGTCGGTTTCCTCGAGAAAAAAAAAGTAATCTTCATCCAATTCCCCAACATCCTCTATGGCCTTGTTCCTTATCATTATGCATGCCCCAATAACTGATTCTACCTCTACAGGTTGTTTTGCCAGCGTCTTTTTACTGGGATATTTTTCGGGAAAAAGCCACCGCAATAAACTCTTATTGAAAAGCTCCGTTGCCAGGGTAGGATGATTATCATAACTATGCTGCCTTGTGCCATCAGGTTTTTGCAGTTGTGCACCAGCGATTCCGGCGTCTTTATGCTGCTCCATGAATGAATACATTGCCTGTACGGCGCCTTTCTGTAAGAGGGTATCAGTGTTTAGTAATACACTATACGTATATGTGGTGATATGTTTCTCTAATGCCTGGTTCACAGCGGCAGCAAATCCCCTATTCTCCCGGTTTTCTATGACGAAAACTTGCGGAAATTGGTCATGCACGGCTTTAACACTATCATCCCCGGAACCATTATCGACTACAGATATGTGGTAACCGATGTCCGTAACGGTTGTATGAACAGAACTAATGCAGTCTATCAAGAGCTGCCTGGTATTCCAGTTTACGATGATAAAATTCAGGGCAATCATAGAAAAGGGTAAAAAGAGAAATTAATAAGATGGGACGTTACATAACTCTGCAACAGCAACTTTCAAGATATCTTCAACCAGGATTCCTTCAGGATTGTACATGATTTGCGCAATATCTGGCGGCGGGCCCCAGTGCTTAAAATTACGCTTGAGAAACAGTGCAATGGTACGTACACCCAATGCACAGGACAGGTGCATTGGGCCACTATCACAAGTGATGAAGAGATTGCAACGTGAGACCATGGAAGCAAATGTTCTCAATGAAGGTTCAAAGACGAGGGGAATATCCTTACCCAATGATTGTCCAAAAAATCCCATCAATTTTTTCTCATCGGGCCCAAAAAAAACAATGACGTGTATCCCCTGAGCACGAAGGGTTGTAATCAGTTTCAGGAAATTCTCTATAGGCCATTTTTTCCCTTTCGATTTCCTGCCACCAACAAAAATCCCGACAACAGGAACCTGATTCACCCCAATCAGTGCCGTTACTTTCCCTTTCCCTTCCTCCTTTTCTTCAGGAGACAATATCATCTGTGGAAACACCTGTTGCGTTTCCATTCCCATGGTATGAAAAAATACCGGCAGGACTTTATACTTGTTGTTTTCCGCTGGCCTCGGAATGGAAATGTTAAACCAACGGTCCCATTTCCCCTTGGCCCCGGCACGAAAGCACGCCCCGGAAAATCCCACAATAAATGAGTTCATCATTGACTGTGAACAACTCACATCAACTGCCAGATCATACTTGCGAGACCTCATTTTGTATAAGAGCGAGAAATAAACCCATAAAATACCGGGAAAACTACGGGTTATGCTATAGTGGTGATCAACAGGCAGATGTTTATAAAGTAATCCAGATGCAGGAGACCCAACAAAATCAATAGTGGCATGAGGAAAATTTTTCCTGAATATAACTATGGACGGTATTGCAAGGATGGCATTTCCTATGCGAAAGTTGGCACGCACCAACAAGATCTTTTTTATTTGCTCTTCTAGAAGATTGACTTGTTCCTTCTTTACCTCACGCGGGAACAGGTTTGTCGTCCTCATAATCAGACGGCGGATTTTCTTATTCAAAAAATACGGGAGTGGATGTTTCGGCAGACCTTTCCCACTCTTTTTATTTGTTTTAATCATATATTTCTGAGCTATTTATCGTGAATGACAAAGATAACTTGACGTTACAAGGAATTTCAAACCACGTATGTAGTGGCAAGGCGCACCTTGCCACTACTGTAATAGAAGTCGCTGAAAGCCTAATGTAATCGTTTGTTTTTTCACTTTCCATTTTACACTTCCGACTCGTTCGGGTTGGGTGGTTACCATAACCGGAAATAGTATCTTAGCGTTCTAAAATTTAACGGATCATATTTCAAAGACAGACGGAAATTTTCATTTGCCAGACGTTTATTCCCTATCCGCAAATAATATCTACCGGTCTTTGCATAATGCGAAGCCAACCGCTTTTTATAAAGTTTTTCACTAATTCCGCTCATCTTATCTTTGAACGTATTATATGTTTTATCAATAATCAGCTTTTGATATTTTAAGACATTATCCCTATTTTTGCTTAAAGAACGCGGATTATGTCTGTATTTAACCAGCGGTTTATTAATCCCTGCAACTTTAAAATAAAATGCAACACGTAACCACATATCCCAATCCTGGCAATTAAAAAGTTGTTCATCGAATAAACCTGTCGTTACAAATACATCTTTTCTTACTACCACGGATGAGGCAATGATAAAATTCTGTTCGGAAAATAACTGGATAAAAATATTACCGGATGGCAATCGTCTTTTCGGACACCCATCAAGCGTATATCCCTTTTCATCTATATTTATCTGTTTTGAATATACCATACCGATATCCGGGTGTTTGTCGAAATGTTCCATGTCTGCCTGTAATTTTTCGGGCAACCATAGATCATCTGCATCAAGAAAGGCTACATACCTGCCCTGCGCTGATTGAATGCCAATATTTCTTGCCGTAGGGAGCCCTCTGTTTTGTTCCAGTTTTATGTACTTGATCTTTTGCATGAATGGATTCAATACTTCTTTTGTATTATCTGTAGATCCGTCATCAACAACAATAATTTCGTAAAAATCATATGTCTGCAATAAAACCGACCCAATTGAGTCCGGTAAAAAATGCGCACAGTTATAGGTGGGTACTATTACACTAACTGAGGAACGATTATCATTCATGGTTATACATTCAGAAGTGCTGATTTCCTGTAAAAAATTTTATCTTTTTACCCTCATCTGATTTTCATAGAATGCATACATCTCTTGCCCGATTTTGTCAAGATCGTACGTTTTCCCCTGGCTCTCCGATCTTTTCGAAAAATCGATTAACATATTTCTGTCCGAATACAATTCATGAATTTTTTTCATTATTTCTTTCGGTTCATCATGAACGATAAAACCATTTACACCATCTTGAACAATTTCTTGCATGAAATCATCGTGTAAACAGATAATCGGTTTCCCCATAGCCTGACATTGCCTTAATGCACGGGCAGTGCCATCAGAACCAGCTACGGTATAAAACATTATATCAAAAGAATTAATAGCATCCCAGTAATCATGTTTTCTGTATCCACCAGGTACTATTACATCTGTGAGACCATACCTTTTTATAGGCTCCATGACAAGTTTACGAACATAGGGCCCTTTCCCAAACAGTAAAAACTTTATCCTGCTCTGCGATTCCTTTATCAGCTTTGCCGTTTCAATAACCAGATCGAATCTTCTGTGTGGCTGAACGCGCATTACAAGGCCTACGACGAAATCTTCTTCTAACAATCCAAATGCAGGTCGAATATTTTGATGTTGCGCTGGTATCTGATGCAGATCTAACCACGGTTTTATATAGACTACATTTCTAGATTCCTGAAATAATTCGTTATAGAGCTTCTTCTGAAAGACCGTTATTCCATTTGCGGCCTTCCAAAGACTTCTTTTCAATTTTCCGGGGTAAGCGTCCTTAAGATTTGAAAATACCTTAATGAAATTTCCAGAATTACCCGGAAGGGTAATCAGGTCCCGTTCCCGAAAGAAGTGAATTACATCGGGTTTAACCTGACGTATAATACGCATTATTAACCTTCTGTTTTTAATTAATGAACCAACACCGCCACGCTTTCGAAGTCCCTGAATAAGATTGATTCTGTCAGTTCTAACATGGGTAATGAATCTGCTTTCGGGGTATTTTGATGTGCTTATA
>JAUQXU010000365.1 GCA_030837935.1 Candidatus Brocadia sp. | reverse complement strand
TTTATCAGGAGAATCATCTTCTCTCATATAGCTTATGAGACAACCTTAACGCATGGAATATGCAATCATGGTGAAGGCATTCCTTTTTTCCTGCAAAATTTTTTTAATTTATCGAGGGAAAATGTATTGATTACGTTCTTTGCCTCCAGCCATCCCCTGCGCGCTATCCCCACACCCAATTCAATCATCCACATCTGATCCACGTGATGGGCGTCGGTGCTAATTGAGATCATGACACCTGCCTCTTTGGCCTTTCTGCAGTTGATATCGTTCAGGTCGAGACGATCATAAAAACAGTTAATCTCAAGGGCCGTGCCTGTCTCTGCGCAAGCCTCTATAACTTTATCCATATCGACATCGTACCCCTCCCGTTTACTGATCAAACGACCCGTAGGATGAGCAATGATGTTTACCTGAGGATTACGAATGGCTGCTATCATTCGCTCAGTAATCTTTTCCTTTCCCTGTTTAAATCCACTGTGAACAGAGGCCACAACGATATCCAGCTTTTCCAGGAGTTTGTCCGGAAAATCCAAAGAGCCGTCAGACTTGATGTCTACCTCGGTTGCCTTGAGCAACGTAAACCCCTTGAATTTTTTATTGAGTTTATCAATTGCCTCAATCTCTTCAAGCAGTTCATCGTCCTCAAGGCCATTCGCTACATGAAGCGACTTGGAATGATCAGAAACAACAAGATATTTGTACCCCCTTTTTATGGCCTGTTCGGCCATTTCTTCAAAGGTAGGAATACCGTCACTCCAATTAGAATGGTTGTGGAGGTCTCCTTTGATGTCGGAAAGTTCGACGAGCTTTGGCAATTTTCCCTCCTGCGCAGCCTCAATCTCCCCCCTGTTTTCTCGCAGTTCAGGCGATATCCAATCCATGCCTAACGTTGTATAGATTTCCTTTTCTAATCGGCCACCAACTTTTTTGTCTCCCTTAAATATTCCATATTCACTAATTTTTAATCCCTTCTTCTTAGCAATCTCACGGAGATGGATATTGTGTTCCTTTGAACCAGTAAAGTACTGTAACGCTGCACCAAACTCATCTTCACGAACAACCCGCAAGTCTACTTGAACACCCTCCTCTACCCGAACACTGCCCTTGGTATCACCCGCTGCTAATATCTGTGTAACTCCTCGCATATTCACAAAAGATTTAACAATTTCTGCACCTTCTGCACCAGAGACGAGGATGTCGATGTCACCAACCGTCTCCTTCATTCTGCGCAACGAACCAGCTGCCTGAATATCCTTAATCTTAGGATTATGCTTTAAGTCTTCTATAATTCTTTTTACCACAGGATACGCCATCCCGATGGATATACGTTGCTGACTCGTTTTAAACAACGTAATCCCTTTAACGATATTTTCAATCTTTTTATCACCAATTCCAAATAGTCCTTTTAATTTATCATCATGTAAGGCTTTCTCAAGGTCACTCAAATTTACGATGCCTAATTCTTTGTTTAACATGGCCACAGTCTTTGGGCCCAAACCCGGTATCTGCATGAGGGCAACCGTTTCTTCAGAAACTCCCTGCATTACCTCGTCATACTTGGACATCTTCCCGGAGTTAATATACTCAATAATCTTTTCAGCTGTGCCTTCCCCAATGCCAGGGATGTCCGTTAATTTTCCTGCCTTGGCAAGTTCTTCTATATCTTCAGTCAAATCCCCGATTACCCGTGCCGCCTTGTGGTAAGAATTTATGCGAAAGGCATTTTCCCCCTTGAGTTCCAGGACGTTAGCAATCTTCTCAAACAATGCCGCAATTTCATGATTTTTCACTGGGAATACCCCTGATCTTTTAACCACAAGGACACAAAAATCGAAAAGAAATCTAACGTATTTCTCGTAAGCATTCAGATTACTTACCGTTCCCAAGTACTGCAGAAAGATTAATGGGTGCTTACGAGAAATTTTTGAGCACTTTAGGGGATTATATCAATGACCACAGAATACTTCAAATTTTATTTATTGACATGTACAGGACACTTTCGCATAATTTAAACCTTACTAAAATTTCAAGCAATAGCTCAGGTTGGAAAACTATGAATTTATAAACGTTTTGTGTCTTTGTGGCAAAAAGGGTTTTCCGTAAAAAAAGGAGAAATCAAAAAAATGGGTGAGCAGATGATTGGTATTATTGGAGGCAGCGGCCTTTACAATATCGAAGGAATCAGGGATGTAAAGTCTGTATCGATCGATACGCCTTTTGGCAAACCTTCTGATAGTTTTATGGTAGGTATCCTGGAGGGTCGTAAGGTTGCTTTTTTGCCACGACACGGCAAAGGGCATACGATTTTACCTTCAGAACTCAACTTCAGGGCTAATATTTACGGCATGAAGAAATTAGGCGTTGAATACATTATTGCTGTTAGCGCCGTTGGAAGTATGAAAGAGGAGATCAAACCGCTCGATATTGTTATTCCAGACCAGTTTTTTGACAGGACACGAGGCAGGATCAGCACATTTTTTGGGGAAGGAATTGTGGGGCATGTAAGTTTTGCTGATCCAGTATGTGGTGTACTGGCCGATACTCTATTTAATGCAGCCAAATCAGCAGGTGCACGTGTGCATAAAGGCGGCACATATTTATGTATGGAAGGGCCTTTGTTCTCTACTCGCGCAGAATCTCAAGTATACCGCCAGTGGGGGGTGAGCGTAATCGGCATGACGAACCTTCAGGAGGCAAAGCTGGCGCGGGAGGCAGAGATCTGCTACAGCACCCTGGCCATGGCTACGGATTATGACTGCTGGCATGTAAGTGAGGAAGCTGTAACACTAGAGATGATTACCGGGAATCTGAACAAAAATGCCGAGACAGCGAAGCGGATCCTCAAGGCTGCGATACCCAAGATTGAGCAGAAAAGAACCTGCGCATGTGCAACGGCAGTACAGAATGCCATCGTAACGCAGAAAGACCTTGTCCCGGAAAGCACCAAAAAGAAACTGGATATTATCTTTGGTAAATATCTCAGATAGTGTAAGTATTGAAATAGCAGCCTTTTCACTTGCCCTTAAAACAGGGCTTGTTAACCCTCATCGCATTCTTTTACTGCTTAACCAAGGGTGTGAATACTTCTGTAGCATGTCCACGCTTTTAAACAGCTTGCTGAAATATTCGCTATAATCTGCCACTAAATTAGGATAGCAATATCAACGCTGCTATCCTTAACGCCGTCCTTTTCTTTACGCTCTACCTTGATGCATGGGCGGGATGCCGTATTTTCCTACCAGGATCATTCCTTTTTTATATTTTGAGTCAACGGCAGGTTGTAATTTTAAATGATTTTGCAGACTATCGGCAAGTTGTTTGAGTTGTTCCAATCGTCCGTTTAACAATTCCACTTCAATTTCCCGATAATGTGCCTGGCCTTTGTGTCCGCGAAAGGTTACCTCGTCAAGGGATAACTCTGCCTTAAATCCGTCATTGCCGCTGATTACTGCTGTAGAGCGGTGTGTCTCTACTGCCAAGACCTTTCTCAGGCCTTGTCCGTGAAGATTTAGCTTCTCGATGATGGTTGGCGGGATCGTTGGTTTTCTCTCGTCATTCCAGAGTTTTGTTTCGTCGTCAGAAAGTGTCCATTCAAACTCCCGGCGTTCGAAAATAGCCCCTTGTTGTTTTTCCGATACTTTATAGACCCCAACATAGGCTTCACCCATTTGGCGGATACGTAAGGCAGCGCCGGAATTGAGGAGTGTGTATTGAGGAGTATCAAAATAAGCATCGATCTGGAAACACGGCTTTTCCCTGGTATACTGGAAACCCAGTTTATGTAAGACGTCCGGAAAGACGTCCCAATCAACTCCATCGGGGCACATGAATTTTGCCTCAACTTCTGTCTTCTCTCTTTTGTCGTCTAAATTCCCTTCCATAGGTCTTTCCATAATTACGATATTTTCCGCAATATCCGGCCATTTGTTGTGCCGTTATGCGTGCCGCCACTGACCGTAATCTTTCCATTTACAATCACGTATTCTATTCCTTCTGAATATTGATGAGGCTCTGTAAACGTACTTTTATCGGTAACCTTTCCAGGATGAAAAATGGTCAGATCTGCAAAATATCCCTCGTGTATCAAACCCCTCCTATCCAATCCAACTTTTTGTGCAGGCATACCCGTCATCTTCTGGATAGCCTGTTCTTCAGAAATGAGTTTCTTTTCCCGGCAAAATCTGCCCAAAACACGCGAAAATGCCCCATAACTTCGCGGATGTGGTTTGCCTTCACCAAGGATTCCCTGGTTAGAACGCAGTGAACTATCAGAACCTACAAAGACAAAATCCCAACCCAATATTTTTTCCAGATTTTCTTCACACATACTGAATAAAAAAATATCCACTCTGGTATCTTCCTCTATCAGCAGGTCGAAAACCGTTTCTATGGGAGATTTATTGAGATTTCTTGCAATTTCAG
>JAUQXU010000364.1 GCA_030837935.1 Candidatus Brocadia sp. | reverse complement strand
TGGTTGTTTCAAAAGGTGACAGGCTGGCATCATTTGTTGAAACAGGTGAAACGCTGCAGGCAAAACTAAGTAAAGAACTGCTGATATCCATCTTCAGTACTAAATCACCGCTGCACGATGGCGCTGTTATTATCAATAACAATATCATCGAAGCCGCAAGATGTATTCTCCCGCTTTCATCTACGGAAAAGATCGGGACAAAGAAGCTTGGAACCAGGCACAGGGCGGGGCTTGGCGCATCAGAAGATGTGAATGCGCTTGTTATAATACTATCCGAAGAAACCGGAAGTGTTTCAATTGCGGAAGACGGAAAAATGAAAGTATGTTCGGGATTTGAAGAGCTGAGGCGGGAAATGAAAAAAGAGCTTGAAACCAGCGATGTTAAAGAAGAGGTAAAAGAGATATTCGAAGAAATGGAAGAAGAATAGGAATTCATGATGCTCCTTATAGAAGAAGAAAAAAAAGGACTGGTTGAAACACTTTGGCAGAAGGGAATTAAAGATGAAACCCTGCTGAAGGCTTTTTATAAAGTTGACAGGGAAAAATTTATTTCTTCTGCTCTCAGGAAATTCGCTTATGATGATAACGCACTTCCTATCGAATGCGCCCAGACTATTTCTCAGCCATTTACAGTTGCTTATATGACACAGGTATTGCAGGTTAAGCCGGGTGAAAAAATTCTTGAGATCGGAACAGGTTCAGGTTACCAGTCCGCAATTCTTGCAGAGCTTAGCGCCGATGTTTATACAATTGAAAGAATAGAAAAGCTATACACAAACGCGAAGAAGCTTCTTGGTGAAATGGGTTATATTATTCATTTCAAGCTTGATGACGGCACTTTAGGATGGGAAGAGTATGCACCTTATGACAAGATCATTGTAACTGCCGGTGCGCCGGATGTTCCGCACTCACTGGTTGAGCAGCTTACCGTTGGAGGAAAACTCGTAATTCCGGTTGGTTCACAGGAATCCCAGCGGCTGTTTGTTATTACACGCAATGAAAAGGGCACCGAAAAAAAGATATACGAGCATTTTAAGTTTGTTCCCTTAATAGGCGAAGAAGGCTGGCGTAATAAAGGTCAGTAATATGTCAGCTAAACCAAAGGTAATTACCATCATCGGTCCAACAGCTTCCGGTAAAACCTCATTTTCACTTAAACTTTCGGATAATCTAAAAAAGAAGTTCAGCCAAGATATTGAGATCATTTCCGCGGATTCACGCCAGGTATATAAACATATTCCAATTACAACTGCTCAGCCAACGGCTGAGGAGCTGATACAATACAGGCATCATTTTATTAATGAGCTTGAGCTGGAAGAGGAATTTAATGCCGGTGAGTTTGGCATAAAAGCCAGGGAACTCATCAGGAGAATTTTTGATGAAGGAAAAATTCCGGTCATAGTTGGCGGCAGCGGACTGTATATCAACTCACTTATTTACGGACTCTTTGAACATGACGGAAAATCTGCGGCAGAGCTGAAAAAGAAGCAGCAAAAGCTCAGGGCAGAATTGTATAAAAGGATCGAAACAGAAGGACTTGAACCGCTTATTGCTGAGCTGAAAATAGTTGATCCGGTGACACTTGAGAAAATGACTGATCTTATCAAACAAAATTCGCGCCGTTATGCAAAACGTCAATTGACATGGTTCAGAAGGGATAATAAAATTGAATGGTTAAAACCGGGAGCTTCTGATTTTCCGGATTTTGATGATCTTGAATATTAAAAGAGTTGCTTAGCTGTAGAATTTCTGCTTTAGATTCACCATTTCTTTCATAGCCGGATGCGGCCTGTAGCGGTCTTCACCAAAATCCCTTTGCAATGCCGTTAAAATATTATACACGAGTTCAATTCCAAGCCTGTCTGCCCACTCAAGCGGCCCGAACGGATAATTAGTCCCAAGCTTCAACGCCGTATCAATATCTTCTTTTGTTGCTGTTTTCTCAGAATAAACCTGCACAGCTTCGTTTATTATCATTGATATAATTCTCGGGAAAACCAGCCCTGTTCTATCAGGCACAACTGAATAGTTAAATCCAAGTGAATCAAGGATACTTTCTGCATTTTTAAGTATAGTGGTATCGGTTATTTTTGAAGGCGCAATTTCGATCCTTTTGGCATTTGAGAAAGAATCATAAAGCCCTATACCGATAAGCCTTGATGGCTGTTTACTGAAGGTGCATTGCTCCGAGACGGGTATACATAAGGATGAAGTTAAAACGGGAATGCCCGCAGTGCAGTGTTTATCGATCGTTTCGATATTATCCTTTTTCTTTGAAGCAGGGAAGCTGGTTGAATCAATTACGAGCTCTACTTTATTATCAAGTGTGTTTGTAAATTCAGCTTTATCCTTAAGCAGGGTTTTGAATTCATTCTTGATTGAATTGCTACCGAACAGGAAAATTTTCGTCATATAAAAATATTAATGCAGCTTTACGGATTAAAAGAAAAATTAGAGAGCTATTATTTAAGCTATAAGCATAAATTCTCATCTAAAGACCCGGTTTGGATACTCCACCGGTTCAGTGATGAAAAAGATATTGAGCTGATAGGACTTATTACCGCCGCATATGCATACGGATCTGTGGACCAGATAAACGGATTTATTGAAAAAATACTCGCAAAAACCGGTAATAAACCATACGAATTTACCATAAATTTTTAGAAACGAAAAGATAAAAAATTCCTTAAAGAATTGAGTTACAGATTTAATTCTTCCGGTGACTTAATAATGCTTTTTGAGGCTGTAAGTTCTGTACTAAAGGAGTACTCGTCTTTGAAAAATCTTTTCATCTCTTCGATAAATTCCGCAGATAAGAACGTTATCAATGCTCTGGGTATGTTTTCAGAAAGGTTAAACAAGGGCTTAAAAAAGAAAAAAGGACGGTACACTCATTACCTGATATCTAACCCGCTAAACGGGAGTACTTGCAAGAGAATGAACCT
>JAUQXU010000363.1 GCA_030837935.1 Candidatus Brocadia sp. | reverse complement strand
CTCCTGAGACACGCCGGTCTCTGAACAGGGCAATACAATATCGGCTTCCCGGATGATCTCCTGATCGGTCAGGACAATCGCCCGCTCGATAACATGCTCTAATTCCCTTACATTGCCCGGCCAATCAAATTGAACAAGGACCTGAATTGCATCGGGAGAAAATCCCATGACCGGCTTATCATATTCAGCGGCATATTTGGACAAGAAATGATCGGCAAGGAGAGGGACGTCATCGCGCCGTTCCCTGAGGGGAGGAAGCACCAGGGGAATAATGTTCAAGCGGTAGTAAAGGTCCTGCCGAAACCTCCCCGCCTTTACAGCCTCTTCCAGGCGTATATTCGTCGCGGCAACGACCCGTACATCAACTTGACATATCTTTGTGGAACCCAGCGGACGATATTCCTTCTCCTGTAAAAAGCGCAGAAGCTTGACCTGTGCAAGGAGAGGAAGGCAGTCGATTTCGTCCAAAAAGAGCGTACCACCTTCGGCATCTTGAATTAATCCCTGTTGAGATGAATTAGCGCTGGTAAACGCACCGGACTTGTGACCAAAGAGTTCATTTTCTATAAGTTCCACGGGAATGGCTCCACAATTGACCGGCATAAAGGGTTTACTCATACGTGGACTAAGATAATGGATCGCCCTGGCACAGACCTCTTTTCCCGTCCCAGTCTCTCCCGAGATCAGGATATTTACGTCACATCGAGCCATGGTTGGTATTTTCTTAACCTCCTTAAGAAAGAGAGGACTTTTCCCGATGATCTGTTTTAGTCCGAGCTTTTCTTTCAGCCTTTGCGTTATTACTGCCTGCGCCGATTTCTCTTCCAGCAATCTCCATATGCGGGGAAGGATATCCACGGATTTGAATGGCGGCGTAATAAAATCGGTAGCCCCACATTTCAGCAAAACAAACATCTCTCCTGGCTGACAGTCCTCCATTACAAGGATGGCCGGTATATCCGCAAATTCACTTCTCAAAGATTGAAGCAGCAAGGTTGACTGTCTAAGGATGCTATGAGACAGGACAAAAAATATCATATTGGGGCTGAAGTCTGAGATAATTTTCGAAATATTTTCTGCAAGAAGGTTGGGCTCTCCATTTTTTACAGACTTGTATAGCAACGGGACATTCAGGCCGGAGGATGCTTCGAAAATCTCTCGAAGCGCTTTACCCAGGTTACCAGAAGGGTCCGTATCGAGCAGTAATATCTTTCCTTGCTTCATCATACACCCCCTATGATCAATGCTCAAAATTCTTTATTTACGCAGTTAATAACGGGCAAAAACATCTTTAAGCTTCATGCTTCATCGATACTCTATAGCGTTCGTTAAAATATATCCACAACCAATTGTCATTGCGAAGAGTGAAGCAATCTCTTGTTCACAAAAGACTTAAGATTGCTTCGCTATCGCTTGCAATAACGATAAAACATGTAAACCTTTTCATGAAACGCACGATTTAGGTAACCATCACAATTACAAAAGAGGTAAAATTTACCATGAAAACAAAAAAGCCTTACTGCAAAAACGTTCACGCAAGAACATCTTCGGCAGTAAGGCTGTCTTCCAACGAACCGTTTAAACAGTTTAAACGGTTTAAACGGTTTAAACGGTTTAAAACGGTTTAAACGGTTTAAAACGGCTTCTAAAGACCCTATCACTTTGCGCCCCCTGATCACTCAGGGTTTACCTTTATCGTGATTTTTTCTTTGTTTAAGACATTATGAGCAAGACAAATACCATAAAGCTATATATTATCAAAAACACAAGACAATGTTTTTCGTTATAAAATATTTTAAAGATTATATTTATAACAATATTAATACATGAAAATAGAAATAAATTTCCATAGGTATACGTTTAAATATCAAAAGACATTCTAAAGTTTTAGACAAAATCAATCTCAAATGAAAGATCGTTATTACATTTTATTTTTGTAATGGATTTATATAGGGAGACTTACAAATTCATTGACGAAAGAGTTAAAGAACAATAGATTTTATAACAACAATTCAAAAAGTGTGTCATGACACACAATGTGACGTCACACTTATGTGCCATGACACACTTTTGAATGGCATCCTCTTTATAAAATTCATGCTTAAAATATTTCTAGAATTTGACCCATACTATTGCTAAACTATGCTTACATTTTTGTATCCCGCTTCTGAAATTTTATATAGTTAAAATTATCGCCGCAGTTATAAATTTCTCATAAATCCCCCTTTTCCAAAGGGGGATTTATGTTTTTTTCGGAAGGAATTCAATAACCATTTTTTCTTCTATATACAGAGGGATTAAAAAGGTCACGTGTCTGAAGAAAAAACTCAAAAACGAAAAGGGATTGTGCATATTAATCATGAATACTGCAAACGCTGCGGTATCTGTGTAAATTTCTGCCCGGTTAAAAATCTGGAAATTCGGCAACAGAAGTTAGTGGAATTAGAAAGATGTATCGCTTGCAGGATGTGTCAGCGATATTGTCCGGATATAGCTATTGAAATTGAGGAGATAGATGCCAAAGCAGTTACTCCAGGGAAATGAGGCCATCGTAATGGCGGCAGAAGTTGCCGGATTAAAGTTCTTTGCGGGCTATCCCATTACACCGGCCTCTGAGATTATTCATGCACTGGTCAATAAGAAGCATATAAAGGCACTGCAGATGGAGGACGAGATTGCCTCCATTAACGCTATTATCGGGGCATCGCTGGCGGGGCTCAAGGCAATGACAGCGACCTCGGGACCGGGGTTTTCCCTGATGCAGGAAAGTATCGGACTTGCCCACATGATGGAAGTGCCTCTCGTTATCGTCAATGTTCAAAGGGTGGGACCGAGTACCGGTATGCCCACCTTGCCGGCCCAGGGGGATGTTATCCAGTGTATACACGGCAGTCATGGCGATTACTTTCCCATCGTATTCTATCCCAATTCTGTTTCCGAGCTCTACCGATACACTATTGCGGCATTTAATGCAGCTGAAGAATCCATGAGTCCGGTTATCCTTCTGAGTGATGGATATATCAGCCATCTTTATGAAACCATAATTCCTCACAGGGATTTTACGATCAAAACAAGAAGCCGCCTGCCTTTAGGCACAGGGAATCGGCATTTTACCGGATTATCTCACGAGGACTCAGTGCCACAGACTTCGGATGTTGATACTTACAGACGACTAATCACCCGCTTTCTCGAAAAGCAACAGCTGACGGCCCAACGATATAACTTCTATGAATATCTGGAATGCAGCAAGGAGACCGACACGCTTCTTATATCGTACGGGGCGCTTTCCCGCATCGCCTATTATTTTAAAGACGATTTCGCACTATACCGTCCCATACGCATGTTCCCTCTTGTTGAAGAGATCAAGATTATCGCATCCCGATACAAACGAATACTCATTGTGGAGATGAATATGGGACAATATGCCCATGAGATTGAGCGCATACTGCATCGTGAAGTAGAGTTTATACCGATCCTGGGTGGCCGAATCGACCTGAAAGAAATAAAACAAAGAATATATGGACAAAAATAGTCATTTTAAACGTTACCTGAAACTTAATTTACTGCCAACACCGTGGTGTCCCGGCTGCGGAAACGGGATTGCCCTGAAAACTATATGCCAGGCCTTTGACGAACTTGATCTGCCTAAGCAAGGAACTGTGGTCGTTTCCGGAATTGGCTGTTCAGGCAGGAGCGCCGGATTCTTCGACCTGGATTCGGTTCATACAGCCCATGGCCGGGCGATCCCTGTAGCCGAAGGCATTAAATATGCTAACGAAGCCCTTAATGTTGTTGTAGTAAGCGGGGATGGTGACTTGCTCGGCATCGGAGGAAATCATTTATTACACGCTATCCGACGAAACACGAATATTACCGTTATATGCTATGCAAACGAAATTTACGGCATGACAGGCGGTCAGGTCTCCCCTACGACACCCCACAATACAAAGACCCTTACAACACCCAATGGCAATCCTGATTACCCTGCCGATGTCCAGGCTCTCTTTAAACACCATAATTGTTTTTTTGCCCGTACTACGGCTTATCACCTGAGTCACATGAAGAAGTGTTTTCTGGAGGCACTGAAATTCAAGGGCTTTTCTTTTGTCGAGGCAAGGACAATGTGTATCGTCAATTACGGTCGCCGCCTGGGTTACAAGAACTCCAACGAGATGCTCATGCACTACAAGGAATTTTACAAGGTTAACGACCATGCGGAAGAGTTGGCTCAGAATGAGATTGGAATTATAAAAAGTAATTCCGGGACTTGAGCAGCCATTGCAACTTATACGTGTATTTCTTCAAAACCTTTTAGTCGATAATTAATCTCTCCTAATCCCTGCTCGTGGGATTCCCTGATGTAGCCCACGTCTGTAGCTTGCATACCAAACAAGGTTGCACCATATGCATCCGCAGCAACGGGGTCGGTGCTTACGATGATGCGCCTTGCACGTTCTGCAGAATTATCAACATCGTCCAGCCGTCCACCGGTAGGTCCGTGATTTTTCAGTATCCGAAAGGCGTCGAGGACGGTCAGGTCTATTTTAATGAATTTGTTGAGATCGGCAATCTTGGGGTGTATATCGGTATGAAGACTGCCACGATCACCGCCGATCATACCAAAGACGTTTTTGAGTCCCATAGAAAGCCTTGACGTACCGTGTTGTTTTGCAATGGGCACATTGATAAGTACATCCACTTCATCGGCATACACCATTTCTTCATAAAAT
>JAUQXU010000362.1 GCA_030837935.1 Candidatus Brocadia sp. | reverse complement strand
GACGGTAACGCTTTTGCCGTTTTCGGTTTACAGCGTCATCTCAGCCGGACACGGAGAACCGGTTACTGTAACCGTATTGGTTGCCCTGCTTGTATGTCTCATCCCGACCACGATAGGTGGATTATTGCCGGCCATAGGGATAGCCGGCATGGACAGGATGGTACAGGCCAATGTTGTTGCTACTTCCGGCCGTGCAGTTGAGGCAGCGGGAGATGTCGATGTCCTGCTTCTGGATAAAACAGGTACGATAACGCTCGGAAACAGGCAGGCAGTTGCTTTTATACCAAACCAGGGTGTCAATATTAAATCATTAGCAGATGCCGCACAGCTTGCCTCGCTGTCTGATGAGACCCCTGAAGGCAGAAGTATCGTAGTATTGGCCAAGAGGAAATACGGCATCAGAGAACGTCATATCCACGAACTCGATGCAAAATTTATCCCTTTTACGGCACAAACACGGATGAGCGGGGTGGATTTGGGTAACGGACGGCAAATCAGGAAGGGATCAGCTGAAGCTATTGAAGATTATGTAAAGAAATTCGGTGGTTCTTTTTCCGAAGACCTGAAATCAAATATTGATACGATATCAAAAAATGGAGGGACGCCGCTCGTTGTAGCAGAACAGAAACAGGTGCTCGGTGTTATTCAATTAAAAGATATCGTAAAAGGTGGTATTAGAGAGCGTTTTGCCGAGCTCCGCAGGATGGGGATCAAGACCGTTATGATTACCGGGGATAATCCTTTAACCGCGGCGGCTATTGCCGCGGAAGCAGGCATGGATGATTTTTTGGCCCAGGCTACCCCAGAAACAAAGCTTAGGCTTATCCGTGAAATGCAATCCGGCGGCAGGCTTGTTGCTATGACGGGTGACGGAACGAACGACGCGCCAGCTCTTGCGCAAGCGGATGTCGCTGTTGCCATGAATACAGGAACTCAAGCGGCAAAAGAGGCGGGTAACATGGTCGATCTCGACTCTAACCCTACAAAGCTTATCGAAATAGTTAAAATCGGAAAGCAGCTTCTCATGACGCGGGGTTCATTGACGACATTCAGCATAGCAAACGACGTGTCGAAGTACTTTGCGATTATTCCGGCTGCGTTCGTAGGGACTTATCCATCGCTTCAGGCGCTTAATATTATGCACCTGGCAACGCCGGCAAGCGCTGTGCTATCTGCGGTTATTTTTAACGCATTCATTATCATCTTTCTTATTCCGCTTGCCTTACGCGGTGTGCCTTATAAACCAATGACGGCGAACCGTTTTTTAAGAAATAACCTGTTGGTGTATGGGGTAGGTGGAATTGTAGCGCCGTTTATCGGCATTAAATTGATCGACATGATTTTAGCTGCTTTACGCCTGGTTTAAAGTATGAGAATTTCAAAGTTCGTAGCATAGCAATCAGACAACCCCCTGAATCCCCCTTTTCTAAGGGGGACTTAATTTGTTCCCCCTTAATAAAGGGGGCAAGGGGGTTGTTTATGCTAGACATTTGCTGCATATCAAAAAATCGCTGCCAAAGGCAGCCTAGTCTAATAAGGAGAAAAAAATGATCCGGGAACATGTGAAACCAGCAATCGTATCTTTTTTACTTTTAACGATTATTACGGGGATTCTTTACCCGCTTTCCGTGACGGGAATTGCTCAAGTATTATTCCGTGAACAGGCCAATGGCAGTTTGATTTATAAGAACGGAAACCCCATTGGGTCGTTGCTTATCGGTCAACATTTCGACGATCCCAAATATCTCTGGGGTCGCATTTCATCAACATCTCCCGTTCGGTTCAATGCCGCATCTTCCTCAGGTTCTAACCTGGGACCTTCAAATTCCGTACTCATTGATACGGTGAAAATACGTATCAAAGCGTTAAAAACGGCCGATCCGGATAATACAAGCCCTATCCCGGTAGACCTTGTCACTTCTTCCGCAAGCGGATTAGATCCGCACATCAGTCTGGCAGCTGCTTATTACCAGATTCCGCGTGTGGCTCGACTGCGGGGATTATCGCAGGATACTGTTAAAAGCATTGTCCGTAAACATACCTATAACCGTTTTTTGGGATTAATCGGAGAAACAGTGGTAAACGTCTTGAAAGTAAATTTGGATTTGGACTCTTATAAAATAGAGTATAATACGAATATATGATGGAAGAGAAATCTGATATAGATCAAATCTTAGCGAAAGTTAAGGCAGAAGAAAGCAAGCGGGGGAAGCTTAAAATCTTCTTTGGAGCTGTCGCTGGCGTTGGGAAGACTTACGCAATGCTGGAAGCTGCCCGATTGAGAAAAAATGAGGGCATGGATGTCTTGGTTGGTTATGTCGAAACTCACAGACGTGCCGAGACAGAGTTTCTCTTAAAAGGGCTCGAGGTTCTGCCTGCCCAAAAAATTATGTATAGAGGAATAGAACTACGGGAATTCGACCTGGATGCAGCGTTAAAGAGGAAGCCATCGCTTATTTTGGTAGATGAGCTTGCCCATACGAATGCACCGGGTATACGTCATGCAAAACGCTGGCAGGATATAGAAGAACTTCTCAATCACGGTATCAGCGTCTACACCACGCTCAACGTTCAACACTGTGAAAGTGTTCATGACATTGTTGCACAGATCACCGGGGTGGTGGTTAAAGAGACAGTGCCTGACAGCTTTCTGGAAATGGCAGATGAAATCGAATTGGTAGACCTGCCTTCTGAAGAGCTACTCAAGAGACTGAAAGAAGGCAAGGTGTATCTTGGACCTCAGGCTGAACGAGCTGCAATGAATTTTTTTAGACCCGGAAATCTGATTGCACTCCGTCAACTTGCTCTTCGTTATACTGCAAGAAGCGTCGATGCCAAGATGCGTGCTTATAAAGAAACGTATTCAATTTCAAAAATCTGGAAGGCAAGTGACAGATTTTTGCTTTGTATTAGCGGAGATCCCTCTGCAATAAGGCTGATCCGTTCTGCCAAACGGATAGCTTCGGAGACAGGGGCTGACTGGATTGTTGCTTATGTCGAGGCTCCTCCTTCGTTAACCAGACGTCCTTATTATCAGAATCAAGTTGATGCCTTGATTCGATCTGCTGAAAAACTCGGTGCTGAAACCATCGTATTAAGCGGTCAAAGAATAAGCGAAACCCTTCTGGCTTATGCCAGATCAAAAAATGTCGGGAAGATAATTGTTGGCAAGCCTAAACGGTCGTGGCTAAGTGAACTTATCAGCGGTTCAGTGGTTAATGAGCTGGCAAGACAGAGCGGGGAGATAGATATTTATATCCTCAGCGGCGAGGTGGAAGAGAAGATACCAAAACCGGTACTTGTTTCTCACCGGCCATGGTCCTGGAAAGGCGCTTTGTTGTCGGTTATGATCGCATTTCTCTGCACTATGGTAAATAACCTTTTGTTCAGTATCGTAGAGCCATCCAATCTTATTATGGTTTATTTGCTGGGTGTCATTTGTGTCGCCTTTTTTTTCGGAAAAAGAATATCCTTTTTTCTGTCGCTTTTAAGTGTCTTGTGCTTCGATTATTTCTTTGTTCCCCCCTATTTTACCTTTGCCGTTGCAGATGTTCAGTATATCATCACATTTATTGTGATGTTAATTACCGGATTAGTGGTGAGTACTTTAGCTGACAGGCTCAGGACACAAATGATATCAGCGAGACTCAGGGAAGAGCACAATCAGATTCTTTATGCATTTAACAAAGAATTATCAAAGACATCAGATTCAGATGAGTTGATAAAAATTGCCGTTAAACACCTGGAAGAGTTTTGTAAATGCCCCGTGGCTATCTTTGGCTTAGATCAGAAAAAATCTGTTCTTGTTCAGGCAAGGGGCAGGTTAGCAATTCCTATGGGTGTCAATGAGGAGGGGGTCATTCAATGGGTTTATGAACATGGCAAGATGGCAGGAAGAGGAACCGATACGCTCCCTGGTTCAAAAGGGATTTATTTACCCCTTGTAGGCACTGAAAAAACCGTAGGCGTTTTTGGGGTTTTACCGGGGGATTTGCAGATGCTTTCTGATCCCAGGAAAATGCATTTCCTTGAAATGATGGTCACTCAAACAGCGCTTGCCATAGAAGGGGCACAGCTTGCTGCAGCAATGATTAGAGCAGAATATGCAATTGAGAATGAAAGGATAAGAAATCTTTTTTTAACAACTTTTTCTTACGACGTACCTCAGAAACTTAATACCGTATCTCGAACAATCTCACAGCTATTGGAAGATGACAAGATAGGGCAAGAAGAAAAGAAGAGACTTGCTGAGCAAATACATTTTGAAGCGGAACAGCTTAATATGCTCGCTACCGAACTTCATCGAATACTTAAATTAACTGCGGGTATTGTACGAGATAAAAAATGATAAAGGTGGAGATGAATTCGCCATGTTTTTATAGAAGATTAATTATTAAAAGTGAAAGATGCGTTAGAAAACATTATAATAGTGTAAAAGAAAATATCGATATTTATTTTTTAAGATGTGACCCTGTAACCCCTTAACTTTTTCAAATGGCAAAATATTGCCGGATAATCGTATATGTCTCCTGAAAAAATAAAACTGTGCCCGGAATGCGGATCAGAGTATTATGCGCATATTTCAGCATGCGCCGACTGCGGTATCCCTCTGAAAATGCCGGAAGAGATCGAAAAAAAGAGGGATAATAAACCGGACGTTACCGCTCATCTCCATGACGAATGGGTTGCAATCAGGGAAGAAGGGAAAGAAGGCATCCGGGAGTTATCGGATTTACTTTCGAGAAACGGCATTTCTTCTAAAATTGCATTGGCTCCGGGTTGCGGTACGGGAAAGTGCGGATGCCGGTATATTCTTTTGACAACAAAAACAGATGCGCGCGCCGCACACGATTGCATTGAGGAATTCCACATACAAAAGCATCCTGAAATCAAAACCTCCCAGGAATGGGAATTACAGGGAAGGTGCCCCGCCTGTGGTTATCATGTGAATCCCGATACGAAAGAATGCCCTGATTGCGGTCTCTTGTTAATGAGTGAAAAGTAATCGATCATTTGAATTTACCCATTGCTACAATCAAAACATGGACAATGTTCTCAAAAAATCATGCATTACTTTAATCGCTATGGCTTGTTTAGCAGTGTTTTAGGGATAGTCAGCATCTCAGGTAATAACAAAATGCGCCGGTTAACTTGTCTCTCAAATTTCATTTGTCATTTTCAAACAGGCTGTCCGAGAATGCGGCATCCCTGACTTCTTCATTTAGCCATAAAAAAAGGGCAACTGGGTTGCGATTGTGCAGTTCAATGATATAATAAAGTGACATGAAATCTTCACAGCAAAAGCACACCAAACAATTAAAACTTTTCATTGAGTCAGCCATTTTCCCGAGCAAGCCGACCGTATCACTCTTTACCTTACCAGAAGATACCCAACCAAGGAGAATCAATCATATGGCTAAATTTGGAGTTCTTTAGGCAGATCCATTACTTCTATTACTAAGTCTTGCCTGAATTCTAAATAGGTATAGTATGTAAAAACGAATATGAAAAAAATTACGAAAATTACTAAAAAAGAAGAAACTACAAACTTTAACAAAGATACAGGTATCTTTGTTAAAACGGCTAACCAATTAGAAAATTTTTTCATGAGAGGATTTACAAGTTGCTTCGTGCTATTGCCCTCACAATGACATGTGCGTGTTAGATGTTTCGTTGAGTCCTCTCGCCGAAACAAAATGGTACGTGATGTAATGTGCCTCGATGTTGAGACACACCGAAAACATCAAAAGACTTCTGTCGGGGCAGGCTTAAAAGCGGTCCATACAGGCACTTACAACTTATAAATGTTCCTTGGGTTTGTATAGGTCAAACCTTCGTCACAGCCAATCAGTGTAAATCCCATCTGCTATTCCCACAGATTCATTAAATAATCCTTCATCACCTCAGCCTGTTCTTCGGGTGTTCCGGGGATGTAATCCTGAAACTCTCCCTCCCTGAAAAATTTGGGCATCTTTGTGCCGGGCTGGATGGACTGTGGATCAAGGAGCCACCGCTTTATCCAATCTGGCTTCAGCCTCCTCTTGGCTAGCATGAGGTCTGGCGCCCAGCCGGTTTTATCGCCCTCCGGCATCTTTTCGCCCTTTACATGACATAAAATACAGTTGACGTCTTTTGATTCAAAGAGCCTCTTTGCTGCTATGAGGTAACCCGGTGACACAGCCTCTTTTGCTCCTATATATTCCTTTTTTGTCTCAAATATATACTCATACGGGTACGACTCATTTTCTGTCTCGGCAAAGAACCGGGCAAGGCCGGCGGCCTCATCATCTGGCAAGCTGAATGAAGGCATCTTTATGTCCAGCCACGGCCTGAGATCAAAGGGTTCTTTTAGGAATTCGAATAACCATTCGGGCTGCACCTTCTTGCCTTCGCCGTATAATAACGGGGGTGCAAATACCCTTGCCTCTTCCGGCACTAACCCCTCATTATCAACGTGATACGCTATGATTTCTGGTGCGATATCGCCACCGGAAGCCTTTTTTCTGTCCATTATTTGCTGGTTTTCTATGAGCACCGTCTCGCCAGCCTTATGGCCAAACTTCTCATTATCCTCCCAAAGTTGAAAATAGATGCCCGCATCCTCCTCCAGCTTTACCATCCCCACGGCCTCGATGTCGCCCGTAAGATGCAATCTATCCAGGTCAAGCTGATGACAGCCTATACAATGATACTTACCTATTAACCTTTTTCCCTCCCCTATCGCTCGTTCTTTTTCTGTCTGCCGGGCAATATATTTCTCGGGCAATTTCTCTTCCTTCAAACCGGTTAATAAGACCACCATGGCTTCTATCTCTTCCTTATTTAACCCAAAATCAGGCATTTTCAGGCGATCCTCCGGTTTTTTGTACTTCCCCTCGTCAAACCGCCTCGGGTCGTGCAGCTTTGCCTGGAACCACGACTGCCTTGTCTTTCCCACATTTTCGGTGAGATGTCTGAGCCCTGCATCTCGCAATATCTTCTTCTCCAGTAATCCGAAATCAAACAGGCTTACTTGTTTTGATCCAACGGCTGATAGCTCTGTCCCAATCTTGCCAAGTCCTTCCATGCCTTTTATCTCATGACAGCCAAAACAACCGTATCTCTTGATTAACGCCTCGCCGACATGGGATTTCTCCTTGTCATCTAACCACCCCACATCTGCTGATTCTTCTTTCAAAATACTCTTTCCTGTTTTATTTATCAGATATCCGGCAACAAGACTTGCCTTTTCCCGATTCAGTCTAAAGCTTGGCATACGCGTAAGGGGTTCTTTACCTTTTGGATTCATGATCCATTCCACCAAATATCCATAATTTATCTTTTCGCTAATCCTTGCCAGATTGGGAGCAAACCCTCGTGCGGCATCCTTCTCATAGGTGTGACATGCCATGCACCCCACCTGTTCAAAAAGGAAATCCCCCTGAGACAACTGCCCTTCGTCAAATGCCGGCATCTCTTCATAGACGTTTTTTTCATCTGCATGCTGCCACAGGTAGGCAGCTATGGCCTGGGATTCCTCATCAGAAAGCCTGAAATCAGGCATTAACGTTGTTGGCCTAAAACCCCTTGGGTTTTTTATCCATGCCAAAATCCACCCTCCCCCCACCTTGTTCTTTATATTCCTAAGACTCGGCCCTATCATCCGGCGCTTATCCTCACCAAAACCCACCGTATCATGGCATCCATAACAGCCGAGATCCTCGAACAGCCTTCTGCCCTCCCAGAGTAGTTCTCCGCCCTTTACCTCCCTGCCCTGGTTATGACATCGTATGCACGACGCCTGCGCATATTTACCCTGGTATATGGGGGTAA
>JAUQXU010000031.1 GCA_030837935.1 Candidatus Brocadia sp. | reverse complement strand
TTTTCTCTTTTCATGAAACCTTTACCATTGATAATTATTCCTTATTTTTTAACTTTATCTTCTTACTCTGCACAGGACTCACGATCCTGATCTCACACAGCTACATCAAGCGTGAGGAAATCAATCACGGCGAATATTATGCACTCCTCATGTTTTCAACGATAGGGATGATGCTTATGGCATCCGGTGCCGATTTGTTAAACATTTACATCGGCCTGGAAGTCATGTCCATCAGTATTTACATCCTAACGGGATTCAAACGCTCAAAACTTATCTCAAACGAGGCGTCCTTAAAATATTTCTTACTTGGTGCATTTGCCACGGGCTTTTTGCTGTATGGTATCGCCGTTATTTACGGTTCAACAGGTACGATCAACCTCAAACAAATCGCCAGTTTTATTGCAAGCAAGGGAGGCATCTCGGATCCCCTGTTACTCATGGGAATGGGGCTCATAATCATTGGACTCGGATTCAAGGTTGCTTCTGTGCCATTTCATGCATGGGTACCTGATGTCTACGAAGGTGCACCCACTGCTATAACGGCCTTTATGTCTGTAGGGCCGAAGGCTGCGGGGTTTGCAGCCTTCTTACGTATCTTTATGACTGCTTTTGGATCGACCCATTACGAATGGCAAAAGATTATATTCATCCTTGCCGTACTGACAATGACACTGGGCAACGTCGTGGCTATCGCCCAAACGAACATTAAACGCATGCTGGCATATTCCAGTATCGCTCATGCCGGTTATCTCCTTATTGCCCTGGTTTCAGCAAATAACATGGGTATATCGGGCACGTTATTCTATCTCCTGGCGTACATCTTTATGAATGTCGGGGCATTCGCCATTGTCATCGTGTTAAGCCACAAAGATGATGAATTCATACAAATCAATGATTATGCAGGGTTGGGTTTTAAGCATCCGCTTCTCGCCATAGCGATGACGCTCTTTATGTTTTCCATGGCAGGTGTTCCACCCATGGCGGGTTTCGTAGGAAAATTTTATATCTTTAGCGCGGCCATTAAATCAGGTTATGCCGGACTGGCAGTTATTGGTGTAATAAATAGCGTCATTTCTGTGTACTACTATCTGAGAATTACGGTAATTATGTACATGAAGGAACCCACCAGAGAATTTACCCCTCTTACCATATCTCCCTTGATCGTGGCTGCCATCGTTATCTCAGTGGTTGGTACACTCCAATTAGGCATCTTCCCATCTAAGGTTATGGAAATGGCTCAACAGGCCACCCTTATATTGAAATAATTCACAGCGCAGCAAACCGTCGTCATATTTCTTTAGAAGCCTTATCGTTGATCACATTTATAGAGCCTACGCATAAACTCAAAAATAAACCCAGATCACCAGCGCCCCCGCCGTCGCTGTGCAAGCGGTTGTTATGTGTTTGATATTCAGTTAACTTACTTTTAAAACTTGTAGCGTTCCCTTTCGAACAAATGCCCGAACCATTTTATATAGGTTACGGTTTGATGTTCTGGTTCAGATGGAAAACATTTTCAGGATCATACTTCCTCTTGATCTGTACCAGACGGTCATAGTTCGAACCATAAGCAGCTGCGATGCGGTCGACTTCGTCTTTAGTCATGAAGTTCACATAGACAGTGCCAGACGCATAGGGTGCAGAGGATTCAAAAAACTCACGTGCCCATGCAATACACCTCTCATCGTCTGCAGCCTGATCCCATCGCCCGTGCACATTGAGGGCGAACTTTGCGTCCCGATGGGCATATGCCATGGAATCTGCCGGAACGCGGTTGGCTGCGCCTGCAAGGAGCCCGATGAATATCTCACACTGCGGCGAGGGCAAATTACCCGCAAACTCAATCATCGTGTCCATCGCGCCATCATTAAGTACTGTTAAATTATGGGATTTCCAGTAATTCCTGGCGCCGGGCGTAAGCAGCGGATCAAAAGCCTTCTGCCATTCCGTGTATGGTTGAGCACCGATGTGTTCACCATGGGGGTCACCAAAATGGCGCAAAGGCTCGATCAGTTTTTTACCCTGGTTAACATCCCCGGCATAGAAGATGGCAAGAATAACCACTTCCTTACCGTGAACATATTCGGGAAGAAATGGCAACGGTGGAGATTGACGTAACACGACCCACACACTGAGATCTTCAGGTGCGGATTCTATAAATTCGCGATACTGTGTCAGCACCTGCTTGGCCTGCTTGAACGGAAAAACGAGCAAACCGGCCAAGATTTCAGTGCCCACTGGATAGAGTTTGAATTCGTACCGGGTGACGACCCCGAAGTTACCGCCGCCACCTCGAATTGCCCAGAACAGGTCGGCATTCTCGTTTTCGCTTGCTCGCATTTTCTTGCCGTCCGCGGTGATCACATCTGCCGAGATAAGATTGTCAATGGTCATGCCGTATTTGCGTGTCAACCAGCCGAACCCGCCACCCAGCGTCAGCCCTGAAATGCCCGTGGTCGAATTGATCCCCACTGGTGTGGCCAGTCCATGTTTCTGCACCGCTGCGTCAAAATCAGCCAATGTTGCCCCGGGTTCAACATATGCGCGTCTCTTAGCGGCATCAACGCGGACATTCTTCATGTTTGAAAAATCGATCGTCAAGCCGTTATCACATAAAGCGTTTCCCGCAATGTTATGCCCTGCACCTCGAATTGATATCTCGAGCCCATTCTCGCGCGCAAACGAGATTGCATGTGTAACGTCATCGGCTTCTGCGCACTGCATGATGACAGCCGGACGCCGGTCGATCATTGCATTCCATATTTTGCGAACCTCGTCATAACTCAAATCACCGGGTAGGACTATCCGGCCCTTCACTTTGCTCCGAAGATTCTCGGTTGTCTCATTAGGTATATTTTTCATGGTAATCTCCTTTCGGTTTAAAATTTAGAAAAAGAATACCGAGTCGGTTATCTTAGTAAGTCTATGCTTTCCCCTGCCACATAACGTTCCCGCTCAGCCGCGGCCGGCCTCCCCCGTGCTGGTGTCAATTTCGACGAGGCATACCGACCTGCCTTATTTGAAAATGAGGAATAAAGATCAGGTTTATTGCTATACTGATAACGAACCAGATTGGGAATCCACCACCGAAATGCCCGGAGTCTTTTATGTTCCGATTGATATTCATAATGATCGTGCAAAGAGACTTTTTGAGCTTATCCGCCATACCAAAAAAAAGACTTTTTTTAATCGTTTCCAGTCATTGGAGACCAAATTGGGGTTATCGCCCCTCAACCCAATCATATCCCTTTTGCCCACAGCCTGATTGATGCCGGCGCTGATGTCGTTTTTGGCCATTCTTGTCATGCCTTTCAGGGTATTGAGATTTATAAGAGCAGGCCGATTATTTATGGCACAGGTGATTTTATTGATGATTATGCAGTTGACGAAATAGAGCGCAACGACGAATCTTTTATTTTTATTGTTGAGACCCTTGATTCCAAATTTATCGACTTCGGCTTTACCCAACCGTTATTAGCGATTTTAAAGCAAGGCTAGCAACACAGACCGAAGCAAAAGAAATTTCAGAGAAAATGCAAAAATAACAAGGAAAGGTGAGATGGACTATTTAATTAACTCATTTTTTAGAGCACCAATTTTTTGCCCCATTTTAATCTTGACTTCACTCACCTTGTAAACAGTGTTATTATTAACATAGACAGGATCTATTAACCGATTTGGTTCAAAAAAAAGCACAATTGCAGAACCACCGTAAGCGAAAAAACCTAGTTCGTCACCTTTTTGAATAATGTCGTTTTCCTTGCGAACGAAATTTACTGAACTGATGTCAGCTAGACCAACCAGAACAACACCAACAAGGCCATAGTGAGAAGTTTCTATCAGATAGTAACCACGGCGACGTTCAAACAAATACGTTGTCCAGCCTTGTGCAGCGAAATAGAGCCCTCCGAGTTGCTTTGTTTCGATTATTTTACCATTGACCGGGGAATGAAAACGATGATAATCTGATGGCATCAAAAAACAAATTGCTCCATCGCCATTTAAGAACTTACCCGCTAACGTTGAATTATCTAACATTTTTTTTACATCAAATATTTCATCTTTTACTTCGAACGTTGTTTCTGCACTTAACTTTTCATGTATTTTATGAATAGTACAATCAGCTGGAGAAGTAATAATCGAGTCATCATTTTGCATATAAATTGGCCTAGAACCCGGCTTTATTTTTCTGGTAAAGAAATCGTTAAAACTTTTGAACCCACCTGATGGAAGTTCATATTCCCCTATATTAACGTTTGGATCTTCCACCCATTCTTTAATGATCTCAGCTGATTTTTCACTATCCATAAAGTTACCTCTGGCAATGACAAATTTTTTTAGCCAATCTCTGAAAAGAGGTTGTCGCAATAGCATTCTAACATTTTGATTATTTATATAAATCTCGTTAAATATGTAACTATATTTTTCAGGCTTATCGGTTGTTGGAAGAAAAACAAGCCAGTCTTCGAAAAAATTAAACATATCTTCAATTTTCTTATTGTGCCAATAAGAGTCTTTTCCTTGTTCTTTTAAAGCTTTTTCCAAGTTTAGACGAAGATCGTCATTTGACTCGATGATCTTTTGCAATTCTTTAACAACTGGTGAGTGTTCAACTTGATTCTCCGTGCCTGATGCGTTACTTAACAGGAACATATAACAGTTACTGGTATAAAATATTAACAAAATAATTTTGTTAATTGAATACACTTGTGTCCTCCTACCAAAAAAAGTTTGGTACAATTTGTTATAAGCAAAACAAACCCAACATCTCCTCTATGTATAATGTGATTGGAAATGAGGCGGACCTGCAAAGAAGGGAAATTGCGTTGATATTCTGCATGATCTGAGAGATATTTACCTTTGGTGTTTCCAGAAAAAGGTAATAGTGATTTTCCATCAAGGCATATGCATGGAAGAGGTATCCATAACTCTCCTTTGTTCTTCTTACGATATCTAAAAACTTTTCCCTGTCTTTATCATCAAAGAATATACTGTCTCTCAGATTACCCCTTGATGTGATATGATAAAAAGCGCTTTCAAATTCCAATCGTAATGGCCTCGCCATGGTGCTACCATTTTATCCATTACTCGGACTTTATCAATTGAATTATGAAGGTCTGACCCCATAACCATGCTGACGCCATAACCATGCACAATAAGCTACTGATATGCTCTGCTAGGGCAGAAACGGATGCAACGTTTTGGTTCGAAAATAAATTTTCCACACCCTTGTTTGGTTCTCGAGAAGGAAATTGGAAATTTATCATTTCATTCCCCCGTTCCCCCCTTTGCAAGAGGGGATAGAGGGGGGGGTATTTTTGTCATTCTTTGGGAGAAGAGATTGCGTGAATATTTCATGATAAAATGACCCGTCGTTGAAAGATCGCCTGATTCCTTCAATGATTTCCAGCCCCTTTTGCAGCGCCCCCGACAATGCCCCTGCATATTGATCCAGTAACATCTTTACACCTAATTTTGTACGTACCTGGACAATCTCCTGAAGTGCCTCTTTCTGGATAAGATCCATTTTGTCATTTTCAAATGATTGCGATAGTAATGAATCCCAGGGAGCACCCTCTGCTCCTACTGACTGTAAGCATTCGGAAATGCGCATCAAAACACGAATGCCACCATGACAATTTACCTCTACCACATCTTCTCCGGTAAAACTATCTTCCTGTTTCATGACATTTAAAATAATTTCATCGATCCTCTGCCCTCTATCATGGATATGTCCATAATAGAGCTTATGGCTTGTAGTTTCACGAAAATCAGCAATTCCCTTTCCCTGAAACATTTTATTTACGACACTCAAGGCATCTGGACCAGACACAATAATCTTACCTATGCCACCTTCACCTAAGGGAGTTACAATGGAGGCTATGGTTTTATGTTTCACAAATCTACCTGCTTTTTGTACATTCATCATTTCCATAAAACAATGATAACAACTATTATCAGCAACGACAATAACACATTTATTAAAATACTTGTACTCTATTTTCTTTTGTATTATCGGGACTTGTTTGTTGGTAAAACAGGAATGAATTACCTATTTGTTATGTAGTTGAAACATTAAAAGAGAATTTGGCACTTGATAAATGAAGAGTTAACCCTTTGTACATTAGTTCTGTAAAAAAATTATCCCTCCCAATAGAGTTTGTTGCCAATTGAAATTCCTTAAAAAGCTTTTACTAAAATGGGTATTATAGTCTGTGGACTTAAAATACCCATTTATTTATATTATGGTCCTCATATGAAAGGCTATAAAAAACATCCTGATTTAATACAATTAGGACAAAATATCAGGAAACTGAGAAAATCAAAAGGATTTACACAGGAAAGCCTAGCTTTTGAAGCTGGTATTGACCGGTCATACCTTGGTGGACTAGAAAGAGGCGAACGCAATGTAAGTTTTTTAACACTTTCTACTATTGCTAAATGTTTATCATGTGATATAGCTAAACTAACTAAAGGAATCCCAAGTGACTGAAAAAGAATTAAAAGACCTTGGAAAGAAAATAATTGACTATTGCAATAAATTTGATATTCCTTGCAATTTCCTTTTTGAAATATTAGAAGATCAAAAGGTAACCCCAATGATCCGTGGGAAAGCAATGGAATACAATGCATTTTTGCTCTTAGACAAAATTTTACCTAAAAATATTTGGGGTGTGCAAAAATTAAATTTAAATGCTCAACCGGGTGCTTATGATGAAGACATAAGCGTAACTCATAGAAGAAGTGGCGTAATATTAAAAGTTGAAAGTAAAAGTGCTGTAAGAGGAAGTATGAGCGATGGTAGTCGATCAAGAATTCTTAATTATCCACATTTCAAGGTTAAATGTCACAGATCAAGAAGTAATATAAAACTTGCTGGGACTAGCAATGATAAATATGCACTTGATTGTTTTGATGTTATTTTAACCACGCCACTTAATGCCCTTTATAAAGGAAATACAATAGGTGAAACTTTTGAGGTAATCAATGAGATAAAACTTAAAGAAATACTTTATAAACACTATAGTGTCATTAATGATCAAGAATTAATTAAGGCATGTTCAACAGATTGGAGATACTGCATTCCAGAAGATATAGCAGAGGATGGTTTTATTCCGCGTACACCTTATGTCAGACTAGCAAATGATCAACATTGGAGACCTGTAAATGAGATAGAGAAAAGATTGACAGAAGTAGTAAAATTAAGGCGTAATAACCAAACACGACGAAATTAATCTATGCAAAACATTAGCTTTTTTTGATGTACTTCTCTATAGCCAAGTTCACGTGATGAATAATTTAAAATAAAAAGTTCTTTACCTTTATAGCGTGTACCCTTGCGAAGGGTTTTCGTTCTTTGATCATCAGTACGTTGAATACAATAATTCCATTCTTTATCATGAATTTCCGTCATCCAACTGTACAATTCCTTAATCTCAGGTGAATTATCATAAGTAATAAAAACCAACAGACGATGTATA
>JAUQXU010000361.1 GCA_030837935.1 Candidatus Brocadia sp. | reverse complement strand
AAAAACGCGCTGCCCTTGCCCGATGCCTTATTACAAATCCACAGATAGTCCTTTTTGACGAACCAACAGCAGGACTTGATCCCTTAATAGGTAAGGCGATACATAAACTGATCCAAGATTGCCAGAAAAGTCTGAATTTTACGTCCGTCATTGTTACCCACGAGATTCCGGCAATTTTCTCTATTGTAGACCGCGTTGCCATGTTATTTGAAGGAAAAATTATTGCTGAAGGCACTCCCGATGAAATACAAACATCAACGGATCCCGTGGTGCACCAGTTTGTTCATAGTGAGTTGGAAGGTCCTATTTCTGTACAATAAAATGTTTCAAGATTAAAAGGCGATAAAATAATGAAGAAATATAGTGTTGAAATAGCTGTCGGTATCTTTGTTTTTTTTGGTTTACTGTGCCTGGGTTATATATCGGTAAAGTTTGGGAAGATTGACCTGATAGGTAACCATTATTATCCCGTAAAAGCCGTTTTTAGCACAGTTAAAGGACTCAGAAAAGATACTATGGTTGAAATATCAGGAGTTGAAGTAGGCAAGGTCGGTGATATTAAACTTGATAGGGATAATTATGAAGCGGTGGTTACCTTACGGATTCGGGACGATGTAAAACTGCAAGAAGATGCTATTGCCTCTATTCGTACGAAAGGGTTGCTGGGGGAAAAGTATGTAGAAATTATGCCCGGAGGGGCAGATATATTGATCCCTTCAGGTGGTACTTTACGTGAAACAGAACCACCCATTGATTTAGAAAAGTTAATAGGGAATTTTATCTTCGGGAAAGTGAAGGAATGAGGAAATGAAATATAGAAAAATCATATCTGCAATGTGTGTTGGTGTAATTTCGTTGGCATTCATGTCTACTTTTCTGTGCGCGGCAGATGAGCCAGGAAAACTTGTCATGAAGACTATCGACAGTGGTTTAACCGTTCTGAAAGAACCTTCCCTGAAGGGGCCGGAAAAGACACAAGAACGCAGACAAAGGTTATGGGAAGAGATCTCATTCATTTTTAATTTTGAAGAGATGTCTAAACGTGCCCTTGGGCAGCACTGGAAAAAACGGACCCCTGACGAAAAAAGAGAATTTGTGGAATTATTTACCAACATCATGAAAGACGCTTATATAGGGAAAACTGATACATATTCTGGCGAAAAAATTGTTTTTCTCAGGGAAAAACAAGAAGATAATAAATACGCAACAGTACAAACCAAAATTATTTCGAATACCGGAACAGAAGTATTGGTAGATTATCGCATGCTCAGTAATGACGGGAAATGGACGATTTACGATGTGATTATTGAAGGGGTTAGTCTCGTTAATAATTACCGCAGCCAATTTAATAATATCCTGATGAAATCTTCCTATGAAGAACTTATTCAAAAAATAAAAGATAAAAAAGGCAAAGAAGAGATATCGGCTAAATGAGAAAATATAATAAAGGGGTTCGTGGATTATACGAAAGGCAAACAAAACAATGAAAAAATCCGCATGCTTGACGTGCTTTTTTGTTTTGACGTTATTTTTTTCCATGACAATTTTATGGGCTGATGAGGTACCTTTTGAGGAAACAGTACTCAATAATAAAGTTTCTGATAACAATACCACGAATAATAATGAGGAGGATGAACAGTCCGAGCCGGAAGAAGCCGATGAAATGTCAGAGGTTGCTCAGATTAAAGATCCGCTTCAATCCATTAATAGAGCCGTGTTTGCCTTCAACGATAAGGCTTTCCATTATTTTTTTAAACCAGTATATACAGGGTATAATTCTATGATACCTGTACAGGCGCGGGTAAGCGTCAGAAATTTTTATACAAACATCAAAATGCCGATCAGTTTTTTCAATTGTCTTTTCCAGTCTAATTTTAAAGGCGCAGGTACGGAAATGCTGCGTTTTGTTGTTAATAGCACCATAGGCGTGGGTGGATTTCTTGATCCTGCAAAATCAAGATTCCACATAAATAAGCAAAACAGAGACTTTGGTCAGACTCTTGGTAAATACGAAATGGAATCAGGAACTTATTTGGTATTACCTTTTCTTGGTCCATCAACATCGCGTGACGTAATTGGGCTTGCGGGCGATGCGGTTTTGAATCCATTAACCTGGGTTTCCTGGTTTTTCCTTACCCCGATAGAAAGCATCGGAAATTATACTTATGAGTCTGTCAACGACCTCTCTATAGATACAGGCGATACTTACGAGAGTATAACAAAACCAGCTATCGATTCGTATATTGCGGTTCAGGATGCTTATATACAAAATAGAATAAAGAAGGTGAAAGACTAGGCTGAAAACATGATAAGACACAGTAAAAAAAATTAAAAATCAGAATCAGGAGAAACGTGAGTCTTAACTTTACTGCCAATTTTATTTTCAGTGCCATGTAAAAGTCTTTTAATATTTGTTTTGTGACGAAAAATAAGAAGGGCAGAGATGAATATTGAAAATAATGTCAAATAAAGTCCATGGCCAAAAGGGTCGTTGCCAAGGAGCATTAAACATATGACTAAAACGATTGAACTGAGCATAGAGCCTAACGATATATAACGGAATATATATACCACCAATAGCCATACGGCAGCGGAAATACTGAGTGGGAGTGGAGCTAACCACAAAAAAACTCCGCAGCTTGTTGCCGCAGCCTTTCCTCCCTTAAAACCAAGAAACAGGGGGAATGTATGGCCACATATCACACCAACCCCACAGAATATCAGTGATAAGCTATGCTCGTGGCCTGCAAAATATTGATCAAAGATAAAAAGAGGGAAAAACCCTTTCAGCATGTCTAAAATAAATACCAATATGCCATAGGGCTTACCCATAATCCTTGAAACATTTGTTGCTCCGGGATTACCGCTCCCTACTTGCCGAATATCTATACCTTTTATAATCTTGGCAAATAAAAATCCGAAAGGGATACTACCGATAAAATACGAAATGATTGGACCAAGAATATCGTGTATTAACACAATTACAACCTTTCCTGTTATAAAAATAGAATTGGTAACAAAAAACAAGCACTTTAGATGGTTTCAGGGAGCTACTCCGGAACATGATAACTGTGATGAACGATTACCGGAGAAATTGCACTCTTTTCTGAGATATCTTATGAAAGACCTAATATGCGCCACCATAGTTTATGCAGAGCATGGTGCGAATGATATTGACGAACATACTTTTTCCAATTTTTATCAACCACATTGCTATATAACATATATGATTTAAAAAACCTAATCCTGTCTGCCTTAGAAATCAAACCAGGGTTTTTTTGAGACAGGTTTGTTGTGTTCGACAAGCAGCGTAACTTCACGATGGAGCGGTCCAGTCTCAATAGATTTTTAATTCGTTGATCAATAGTTAGCTTATCTAAAGCGAATGATTTATCCAGGTCAATTATATATGCATGAAACTCGCCGCTCGAATCTCTTTTCAGGAGTATATTCTTGAGATGTAGATCTGCGTGATATATACCCGCATCGTGCATAATCCTTATAAGCATTGCGACCGCATGGATTATGGCTTTCTTAGACTCTTGTATAACCTTTGCGGGAGATTCTTTTAGGAATTGGAGGACGTCAACCGCACAAGGGATCTCCTTTGATATAAAGTCTGCCGTATAAAATAAACCCAATAATCTTTTCTTGGTGATGGCAACCACTTCAGCAGATGGTACGCCTTTTTGAGAGGCAATTTCATTTATATATATCTCGTGTAAAGGCCTGTTTTCGTTATAAAAAA